>CAYTUO010000319.1:0-5620 GCA_964441015.1 uncultured Pleurocapsa sp. | reverse complement strand
GTTATCAGTGACTGGTGAGAAGGTGACTGGCGATCGGTGATTGGGAAATTCTTCTAGGGTTCCCTCCCCAATTTTTAAGTTTTCTTTAAGCGATCGATCATTTCAAGGTGTATTTTCTGCCAGGATCGATGGGAAACCACTCCAAGTAGGTAATTTCTATGAAATTTGCAGGCCGCATGAATCGTTTAGGGACTGAATCAGCATTTGAGGTCTTCGCTAGAGCAAAAAGCTTAGAGGCACAAGGCAGAAGTATTATTCACCTCGAAATCGGCCAGCCCGATTTTAAAACCCCCATGAATATTTGTGAAGCTGCTTTCCAGGCGATGAAAGATGGATACACCGGCTACAATCCTGCTGCTGGACTATGGGAGTTTCGGGAAGTCGTAGCAGAGCATATTTCGCAGACAAGGGGGATTGAGGTTCATCCCGATGAAGTTGTCGTGACTCCTGGTGCCAAACCCATTATCTTTTTTACTTTGCTAGCGCTGATCGATCGCACAGATGAGGTCATTTATCCCGATCCTGGCTTTCCTATTTACGAATCGGTCATCAACTTTGTTGGTGCAAAAGGAGTCGCGCTTCCCTTGCGAGAAGAAGTCGATTTTCGCTTTCGCATTGAGGATTTGCTGGCCGCAATTTCTGATCGCACGCGCTTATTAATTCTCAATTCTCCCCAAAATCCGACGGGGGGTTTCCTCAAAAAAGAAGACTTAGCAGCGATTGCCGATCTAGCGAACAAACACGATTTTTACATTCTCTCCGACGAAATCTATTCGCGCATCCTCTATGAAGGGCAACACGAGAGTATTATTAGTTTTCCGGGAATGAAGGAACGGACGATTCTGCTCGACGGTCACTCCAAAACCTATGCGATGACCGGATGGAGACTGGGCTACGGTGTCGCCCCCAAGCCTCTTGTCGAGGAAATTGCCCGACTCACGATCAATTCTAATTCCTGTACTTGTTCGTTTACGCAAATAGCGGGGATTGAAGCACTCAAGGGATCGCAAGATTCCGTGACTGAGATGGTCGCTCAATTTAAGCGGCGGCGGGATGCGATCGTAGCGGGTTTAAATGCCATTGAGGGAATTAGCTGTCTCAAACCCGCAGGTGCGTTTTATGTCTTTCCTAACGTAAAGCAGTTACCTCTCTCCTGTGGGGCGCTGGCAGATTATCTGCTCGAAGAAGCAGGAGTGGCTGTCTTATCCGGTACGGCGTTTGGAAAATTTGGCGATGGATACTTGAGGCTTTCCTATGCCAATTCTTTAGAGAAGATCCAAGAAGCACTAGAGCGAATTCGGGTAGCCGTCAGTAAGCTCAAATCGTAATCCGAAGTGAGGTCAATCCAAAATCGATTGATTTAAACCCAATCAAACCGAGCGCTAAAATGCCTCAAATAGGGCGGTTCGTAGACAATTTTGAGTCCGCGAACGCGATCGCGACGTTGCCAAACTAGCTCAATCGCTTCAATGACATAATCCAGATGGGACTGAGTATAAACCCGACGCGGGATAGCTAAGCGAAGCAAATCCCATTTTGCCGGCTTTTCTACCCCAGTATGGACATCTCGACCAAACATCACCGTTCCAATTTCAACCGCGCGAACTCCTGCTTCTAGATACAATTCCACCGCCAAAGCTTGTCCAGGATATTGCACTGGTTCAATCTGAGGCAAAAACCGCCGCGCATCTAAATAAACGGCATGACCTCCAGCAGGGCGAACCACGGGAATGCCTAGTTCATGTAATCGATCGGCGATGTACTGAGTCGAGTGAATGCGGTAGCACAGATAGTCCTCATCCAAACATTCAGACAAACCAACTGCGATCGCCTCTAAATCGCGTCCAGCTAAACCGCCATAGGTGGGGAACCCTTCGGTGAGAATTAAAAGATTTCGGAATTGTTCTGCCAAGCGATCGTCGCGGGTACATAAAAAGCCACCAATATTGGCAAAGGGATCTTTCTTAGCAGACACCAAACACCCATCCGCATAACCAAACATCTCCCGCACGATTTCGCGTACCGACATCTCTTGATAACCGAGTTCGCGTTGCTGGATAAAATAAGCATTTTCTGCAAAACGACAGGCATCAATATAGAGAGGAATTCCGTGGAAATGAGCCAGCTTGCTTACTGCCCGAATGTTCGCCATTGACACAGGCTGTCCCCCACCCGAATTATTGGTAACAGTCAGCATAATGGCGGGAATCTGTGTTGCCCCAACCTCTGCAATTAACTGTTCTAAGGCTGCGATATCCATATCTCCTTTAAACGGAGCTTCTAACGCCAAATCGCTCGCTTCCAGACAGGGAAGATCGATCGCCTTGCCGCCCACTGCCTCAATGTTGGCACGGGTTGTATCGAAGTGGGTGTTATTGGGAATTACCATTCCTGGCTTAATTAAGACATTGGCAAATAGCCTTTCTGCGGCGCGTCCTTGGTGCGTGGGAATGACGTGCGGGAAACCAAAGATTTCCTGAACTGCCGCCTCAAAGCGATACCAACTTCTAGCACCAGCATAGGACTCATCGCCTCGCATCAAAGCAGCCCACGCCTGTGCCGACATCGCACTCGTACCGGAATCGGTGAGCAGGTCAATAATGACATCTTCAGCCCGTAACAAGAAGAGATTGAGTCCTGCTGCTTGCAAGCATTGTTCTCGTTCAGGGCGCTTAGTAAAGCGAATTGACTCAACCATTTTAATTTTGAAAGGTTCAATCGCAGTTTTCATAATCATTCAAAGGGGTTATCAAGAATGCTCGAATTGGGTTTTAAAGTGATGGAGAACAAATGCTAAAACCGTTGCCGCCAAAGAAGCCAATACGGTTAAGAAAGTTTGACTGGGAGTACTATCAAGTGCGATCGCGATCGCAGCTAGGATAATCGCAAGTGTTACGCACAAGGACTGTAACGCGCTTACCCTCTGATAAGTTTGCTTGCAGGCATGACAAAGCCGAGTATGCCGCCAGAAGCGATCGAACAGTAGCGAAGGACGAGCCAACGCTTCGACTCTAGAAGAGTTCCTGTTAGAGTAACCCTCATAAGACGGAAGAGTTGAACCAAAGCGATCCAGCCACTTGCGATATTCAATAGCGAAGACATCGGAGGTTTTGAGCGGCAAGTAGAGGTCTTTGAGGTGACATCCCGAACCCGCAACGCTTTCCTGTTGTCCCACAATCAGGGGTAAATCTTGCTCGAAGGTTTTGTTCAACTTTAAATGAGTCAGCCAGCGAGGTTTAAGTATCCAACCCCAGAGAAAAAAGTTGCGATAACCCCTCACCAAAACGCGACATCGCCCTTGATCTAACGGAAGAGAATAAAACGCTAACCCGACTAACCAATCAGCTTTTCCCAGATTGAAAGTGTAATTGACCAAGTTTGGCGCAACAAATTCAACCGATTGCCATACCTCATTTGGCTTGCGCGTTCCCCGCCACCTGCCTTGAATGCCCCGTACAGAACTCTCGATAATATCCATTTCCAAGGGTTGAGCGTGCTGTCGTTTCCCTTGAGTCCCATCGTGGCTGATATCCGCGTGAGCCGGATCGATAACATTTTCAATCAAATAGCTTTGATCGTAGGGCAAATCCTGCATAAAGTCCGAGCAGACAAATCCCGGTTTATCTAAAATTGCTAAAGTTGGGATATCTTGCTCATCTGCCGCCTCTGGTTCGCCTGCCCAAATCCAGACGATTCCCTGACATTCTGCCACCACGAGCGATCGCGCACAGGCATTGGCAGGAATCGGGGTTGCCTCCGGTAACTGAGGAATATGCACGCACCGTCCCTTAATGTCATACTGCCAGCCGTGATACAAGCATTCAATATTGTCACCAACTACTCGACCATCTGAGAGTTTTGCCGTGCGGTGACAGCATCGATCCGCTAAACAGGCTAGCTGTCCTTGCCCAGTCTTGAATAAAACCAATGGCTCACCGTAGAGGGAAAAACCATAAGGGACATTGACGGGTAAGTCTTGGACAAATGCTACCGGATACCAGCAATGCTTCCAGTTAAAGACTGTTGTTGTTTCGGAAACTGAGGCGGGAGTCGTTTTTTGCACGACCTCTTTTGTTTTAATATTCGCTTTCATTCTCTCCTCTGCGCCTCTGCGCCTCTGCGTGAGATAAAAAAAACTTAATCCTCAAACCTAAACCTTTAATCGCAACTTAGTATGACGCTCTAACGGATGAAGCTTGGGAGCAGCCACAAACGACAAACCGCATTCTGTCAGTGCCTGCGCCGTTCTGTTGAGTGCATCGAACTTATCCAAAAAGTTTAACGTCAGACGTTCCCAGTCCCCAGAAGCCATAATTTCCTGTTTGTCGCGGAAATAATCGAGAATATCTGAGGGGTGTTGACGCATCTGCTCGACTTCTGGATCGCCACCTTCATGCTTAGCAGAGATGTTGGGCACGTATTTAGCAAGCTCTAGCAACTCCTCCCGGCGGTTGTACGGCTGTTGCACGATGCTTTTCCAGGTTTCAGTAATGTGGTGTTCAAAACGAACGAGGTCTTCAAAATCTAACTCTCGCCGAAACTGAGCCGCGATCTCTATTGTCTCGTTGTTGACTGAGTTGCTCCAATTAAAACCGACTAGCGGAGTACTACCATCGTCTCTGGAAAAGAGTTTGGCACCTAGTAGCGTCCACAAAGCAGAATAGGGATTGTCGTTTCCCATAAATACCGAGATCTTGAACTCGATGTCGATACCGAGACGGTGGAGGAGATAGCCAAGCAACACCGTTCCAGGATTGAGATTGAGTACCTGTCGGATTCCGTAGTGGGTGTAATAGTAGAGGTATTCGTCGAGCCATTGCAAAGCGTGTTCGTTGGGCTGACCGACACCACCAAAGTAACCAGTAATCGTCTCCGCTCCTCTTAGATGCACGTTCGAGCCATCGGTTCCCTTCGTATCCAGCGTCTCGGCAAAACTCGCGCCAATAATCTGCATAGCGGCAGCAAAAGCTAGTAAGTCACCGTCTGCTTCCTGTTCCTTCATTTTTCGCACTCGGATAAAGCGTCCCGGCATGAGAGTACCTTCTGCGATCGCTCGCTTGGCAATGGCGATGACCCACGGGAAATATTGACAGGCGCTAATTTCGAGGGTGACAGCAAAATCGTCAGTAAATATGACGCGATCAGCTTTGTTTCCAAGCACCTTGCGCCGATAGTCTGCAATACTAATAAATGCTCCTTCTTCCGCTTGCTTCTGAAGCCACTGGAGGTCAGCTAAATATTTGGGTCGAGTTTGTTCGATGCGTCTCAGAAGTGTCGGAAGTTCCATCGCTTGTTTAGCTTTGGCATTAATCTCTTCTGGAGTCCCGTATTTAGAAACAACATCGAGGAAATCGTCGATCGCTCGCAGGTTTGGCTGGGTGAGGATAGCGTTGATTGAATCTAATCTTTCGGGCGGAATCCTCAATCTTTCTCGGATGTTTTTAAACATGGTGATTGGTTTGTAGTTGCACAAAGAGCGCAAAATTATAGTACTGATAACTGTCGTGCGATCGCAGATGGACAACAGATACGTAGATGCGAAGAGAAATGTAAATCTCGCACAGAGGAGGACGCGATGCCGGAACCACTTCCGGCATTTCAGCCGTCCGTCGCACAGAGG
>CAYTUO010000318.1:0-5627 GCA_964441015.1 uncultured Pleurocapsa sp. | reverse complement strand
ATTAGTTAACCCATGCTTGACAAATAGGATTTTGTCTTAACTTGTCACCAATGGCCTGCGTGTATTGGATCGCGTTGACGATTAAATTAGCAACCAAGCGATAGAGTTGGTCTTCATCTCCTAAAATTTTCAAGGGAGTTGCTGCTTTAATTTGGGAGGTTAGCTCGATCCCAGAGGCGATCGCTAAGGCGGTCAATTCTTCTACCAAATCGCTCACCAAGTCATTTAGGCAACAGAGTTCGCGGCGAACTAGGGCGGACTGTTTGTCCATGCGAGCCAACAGCAGCAAGTCAGCAACTAGCTGAGTCAGCCGTCGATTCTGACGCTCGATAGTGGTTAGTACGTCTCGTGCCTCTTGATTGTCCAAGTCAGGCATCAGAAGGGCTGATTCTATTGTGGCTTGCGTGGCTGCTAATGGCGTTCGCAATTCGTGGGCTGCATCCGCCGTAAACTGCTCTATCTGCCTGTAGGACTTGTAGATGGGCTGCATCGCTAATCCAGCTAAGCACCAGCTAGCACCGCCAACCAGAATTAACGCGATCGGCAATCCTAATTTGAGAGTTAATCTGACTCTAGCAAGATAATCTTCAAAGTCTTTGATGTTGCGTCCTACCTGGAAGTACCCCCAATCCTGCCTGTCTTGAGTATGCAAGTGTAAGGAAATTTGATGATAGATATTGCCTTGGCGATCGCCTAGCGTTTGCCAGCGCTCCTTGCTGAACCCTTGAGGCAGTTCTTCTAGATCGTTTCCTGCAATGGCGAGCAAGCGTCCTGAAGTATCGAATAAACGGATATAGTAATTGCCTTGACTCATCGTACTGAGAAGGTGGCGATCGCGATTGGCTCTCTTTTTAGGGCAGTTCGTTTCTACGAGGCAAAGATTGGGTAAAAGCTCATAGATAATCGGCTCTAAGCGTCCTGCTTCTTTGAGTTTCAGTTCCAAACTATCGTGCAACGTCCCAGCTACCGACTCTAATTCGCTATCTAGGGCAACCCGATGAGCATGGGCGATCGCCTCATAAACACCCAGCCCCAGCAAGCTCAAAATCAGCCCCATGACTCCCGCATAGGAAAGAGCCAAAGAAGTCCGAGTCCGCTTAAAAAGCTTACTTTGATGCATGGTTTTCTAGATGGAGACGATACCCCAGGCCATGTAGGGTTTCAATTAGATTTCCAGAACCCAATGATTCTAGCTTGCGTCGCAGCAGGCGCACTTGAGCCGCTACCACATTACTGAAAGCGTCTGCACCCATCTCCCAAAGGTGATCGCGAATTTGGTCGCTACTGAGAACTTGATTGGGATGCGTCATAAAGTACTCTAGTAGCTGAAACTCCTTTTTGGTTAAGGAAATGACTTGCTTGTCGCCGTTGCGATCGAGATAATAAACCGTTCGGGTGCCGTAATCTAGGATGAGGTTTCCTATCTGTAGTTGTTGGGGTTGAAGTTGGGGCGCTCTTCGCTGCAATGCCCGCAACCGTGCTAGCAACTCTGCCATGCCAAACGGTTTCACCAAATAATCATCGGCTCCTGCATCCAATCCCGTAATCTTATCTTCCATCGTATCTCTGGCCGTTAACATCAAAACGGGTAGCGGATTGTTGCGATCGCGCAACCTTTGCAGCAGTTCCAATCCTGACAACCCCGGTACTAGCCAGTCGAAGATAGCTAAGGTATATTGCGCCCATTGGTGTTCTAAATAGCCCCAGGCTTCATTCCCGTCAGTTACCCAGTCAACGATGTACTTTTCTCGCTCCAACGTTCGCTTAATGGCAGCCCCCAAATCTGGTTCGTCTTCTACTAATAGCACTCTCATAGAATAGACCTCTTGCATAAATCAAAAAATTTAATTCAGATGCACTTAAAAGGGGAAAGGGGAAAGGGAAAACTAGACTTTTCCCCTTCCCCCTTACCCTTTCCCCGAATAAGAGCAAGAAGTCTAATGATTAACAGCTTACTCATTTTGTCCAGACGCTTTGAAACTGGGAACGATCGCGTCTTCTGAGTGTGGAGGAGGCATTCGTTCTGTGGGTTGCTCGGATGGAAGAGGTTTGCCGGGTTTGCCGCCTTTCAAGACGTTCTCTTCTAGATTTTTAATGACAATATAGAGAATGGGAGTAAACAGTAAACTCAAGACGGTTGCAACCAGCATTCCACCAAAGACGGCTGTTCCAAGTGACCAACGACCCATAGCCCCAGCCCCTGTTGCGGTAAGCAAAGGGATAAAGCCAACGATCGCGGAAATAGCTGTCATCAAAATAGGTCGGAAGCGTTGTTCTGCTGCATGTAATGACGCTTGCACGATGCTCATGCCCAATTCTCGCGATTGGTTGGCAAATTCTACAATCAAAATTGTATTCTTACTCGCCATCCCAATCAGCATCAGCAAACCCACCTGGCAATAGATATCATTATTGACGGCGGGCCAAATGCCACCAGCCTGAATAATATTTGCCCTGATCCAAATGCTTCCAATGGCACCCAAGACTGCCAGTGGCACTGCGAGCATAATGATCAGAGGGTCGATATAGCTTTCGTACTGAGCCGCCAGCACCAGAAAGACCATGACAAAGCCCAAGCCAAAAAGAATCGGCGCTGCACCGCCAGACGATTTTTCTTCTAGAGCAGTTCCCGTCCATTCGTAACCAAAACCTGGTTGCAGGACTTCGGCTGCTACCTCTTCCATCGCGGCGATCGCTTGCCCAGTGCTATATCCGGGTGCGGGAGCGCCTTGGATGTTAATTGAGGGATAAATATTGTAGTGAGTAATCGTGGGCGGATAGGTAAATTGCTCGACGTTCACTACGTTACTCAGTTGCACCATGCCGCCATCGCGCGATCGCACGTACAAACGAGCGATATCCTGGGGATTGGAGCGAAATTCTCGGTCTGCCTGGACATAGACTCGATATTGTCGCTGTCCGAGAACGAAATCGTTGACGTAGTTGGAACCCAGATAGGTCTGCAACGTTTCAAAAATTTCGTTAATATCGACGTTCAGTGCCTTTGCCTGACTGCGATCGATGGAGATTTCCATCTGAGGCGTATTGGTGGTGAAGGTAGTAAATACCAACCCTAGTTCGGGTCTCTGAGTAGCTGCTGCAATGATTTTCTGAGTATTTTCAATTAGCGCTTCCATCGGCAATAGCTGGCGGTTTTGCAACTGAAACTCGAAACCGCCGGACTGACCCAACCCATCTACCGGAGGAGCATTCACGGCAAACGCTCGTATGCCTGTCATGCCCATCAGTCGTTGGTTGGCTTGACCGAGAAGTCCGTAGACTGAGTTTTCTGCGCCGGGTCGTTCTTCCCAGGGCTTGAGAGGAGCAAAGCAAACCAATTTATCGGAACCATTGCCGTCAAAGCCAAAGCCAACAATGCAAAATCTTCCGCCGATTGCCTCAATTTCACTCATTTGTTTATCAATTTGCTCTGCCTGAGCGCGGGTGTAGTTGAGCGAGACTCCGGCTGGAGCTTGACCCAGGATAATAAAGTAACCTTGGTCTTCTTCGGGGACAAATCCTGAAGGCACGATCTGATACATCAAAACCGTCGCTGCCAAACCTGCAACGAACACGGCAATGACGATGTATTTGATCCGAATAAAAAATTCTATGGTTCTTCGATATTGGTTGGTTACCCACCCAAAGAAACCATTAAACCAACGGAAAAACAATCCCAGCGGACCTCTGGCTTCTTGATTTGCCTTCAGCAGTATGGCTGCTATACTGGGCGAAAAGGTGATGGCGTTAAAGGTGGACAGAGCGATCGCAAAGGCAATGGTTAGAGCGAACTGCCTGTAGACGATTCCCGTACTGCCGGGAAAGAAGGATACGGGGATGAATACCGCCATCAGGACGACGGAAGTGGCAATGACAGCTCCAAACAATTCCTCCATCGAGTCGAGTGCTGCCTGAAGCGGTCGCATCCCCTGCTCCATCTTGGAAGCGATCGCTTCTACTACGATAATTCCGTCGTCCACCACCAGACCAGTAGCCAACACGCAGCCAAATAGCGTCAATTGATTGAGTTCAAACCCAAACGCAAAAACAAACGCCATCGAGCCTATCAGAGCAACGGGCATTGCGATCGCAGGAATTAAGGTGGTACGCCAATTCTGTAAGAAGATAAAGATAATCAGAGTAACTGAGGTAATAGCTTCGATCAGGGCAAAAAACACCTCTTCAATCGCGGAAGTTACAAACAAGGTCGGATCGAAACCTACCTCTGCTTTCATGCCTGGTGGAAAGTTTTTTTCCAGTTCGGCTAGTTTAGCTTTAATGGCATTAGACGTATCTAGGGCATTGCTACCTGGCAACTGATAAATCGGCAGACCGACTGCTGGATCTCCATTCCAGAGTACGTCCGTGTCGTAACTCTCCGCACCCAATTCAGCTCGACCCACATCTTTGATACGAATCAAAGTACCATCATCGTCCACTTGGATGACTAGGTTTTCTGCTTCTTCAACACTTTTAAAACGACCGGATGCTCGCAGGGCAATTTCATACTGTTGCTCGTCTGGAGCAGGCTGCTGACCGATTCTTCCAGCCCCTACCTGAATGTTTTGTTCTTGGACGGCACTGACGACATCCTGAGCGCTCAGTCCCCGCGCAGCGAGTTTGTCGGGGTCCAGCCAGAGCCGCATGGCGTATTTTCGTTCCCCGACGATTATTGCTCGACCAACGCCTTGGAGCCGTTTAATCTCATCGAGGACGTACAAGTCAACGTAGTTACTGATAAAGGAATTGTCGTATATGTATTCTCCGTTCTCGTTTTTCTCAGAGTAAAAGGCGAGTGCCATGAGGATGTTGGGGGAAGCTTTATCAATCGTAACCCCCGTTTGTCTGACAACCTCTGGCAACTCAGCTTCCGCCTGAGCGACTCGGTTTTGTACGTTAACTTGAGCGATATTTCGGTCTATTTCTGTGGGAAAGGTGACGATAATATTAGTTACCCCATCGTTACTAGTGTTAGAGGACATATATCTCATGTCCTCTACCCCGTTGATTTCTCGCTCGATGATGGTCGTGACGGTATCTTCTGTCGTCTTCGCGTCAGCACCAATGTTTGTAGAAGTCACTTGTACCTGCGTCGGCGCAATCTGCGGTAGCTTAGCGATGGGCAGTAAGGGAATAGAGATTGCCCCAACTAAGAGAATCACTATGGTGCAGACCGTTGTTAAGACAGGTCGCTTAATAAAAGGAGTGGAGAGAGAAAATAGCATAAGCTTTTAGAGAATGAGGAGACGGAGACAAGGGAGACAAGGGAGCAGAGGAGCTTCAGGGGCAGAGGAGCTTCAGGGGCAAAGGAGGCAGAGGAGGCAGAGGAGCTTCAGGGGCAGAGGGGCAGAGGAGCTTCAGGGGCAGAGGAGCTTCAGGGGGCAGAGGAGCTTCAGGGGGCAGAGGGGCAGAGGAGCTTCAGGGGCAGAGGAGCTTCAGGGGGCAGAGGGGCAGAGGAGCTTCAGGGGCAGGGGAAGCAGAGGAAGAAACTAAGGATTAAGGACTAGCGAGCGGGACGCTCGCACTACTACTGAACTACTGAACTCCTAAGTTGGGCAGAGCAACAACCTACACTCCTGACACTGATAACTGATAACTGATAACTGATAACTGATAACTGATAACTG
>CAYTUO010000317.1:0-5635 GCA_964441015.1 uncultured Pleurocapsa sp. | reverse complement strand
AGAGGAGCAGAGGAGCAGGGGGGAAAATAATTACGAATTACGAATTACGAATTACGAATTACGAATTACCAGTCACCAATCACCAATCACCAGTCACTAATCAGCAAACGCACTCTTTTTTCCGCAAAATTATTCAATTTAAATGGTTTATCTTAGGTTTGGGATGTAGTTTATTCCCGTCATTATTACTGGTCATTCTTGTTTTTCAACTCCTGCCAATCAAGGAACGCTCAGAAATTTTAACGATAGATACTTCGAGTCAAAAATCTTCTACAATAGCCAACTCGATAGAGCAAGATATATTAAATCGTGCCAAAACTTTTCTCAAAACTAATCAAGCTTCGGACTTTAATAAGGCAATTGGTGCAGCCCGCCAACTGCAACCGGAAGCTTTTTTTGAGCAAGACGCACAGGCGGACATCGATCGCTGGAGTCAAATAATCTTAGATATTGCTCAAGGACGGGCACAAATGGGAGATTTTTCGAGAGCGATCGCCGCAGCTAAACTGGTTCCTCGCGATCGGGTTATTCTATACGAAACGGCTCGTCAGAAGATTCAATTGTGGGAAGGTTTGCAGGCGCAACAACAAGCTAACCAAGTTCTCATAGCCCAAGCCAAAGCGTTAATCAACCCCTCTCAAGCTTCGACTTATAATCAAGCGATCGCTCTTCTTCGTCAAATTCCCCCCGAACACCCCGGCTATTTAGAAGCGCGTCAGTTCATCAATAACTGGAGTCAAAAGATTTATTTTCTCGCTATCTCTCGTGCTGCTAAAGGTAATATTAAACAAGCTATTGAAACAGCTAAATTAATTCCTCTGGATAGTCCTTTATACGAAGATGTACAAAGAGCGATCGCGAAGTGGCAGCAACAGATTGAGAATAGAAAATAAGAAGACAAAGCTTACTGACGCGAATTAAATAAAATTGTTTCCCGGTGGCGAATTGTTGTCAAAGCAACTTCCCAAGGAAATGTAAACGATTGAAATGATTCGGGTGAAATGCGATCTTTATCTAAATCTACGACAACTTTTTCAAAAATTTCAAAGAGTTTACGGCGTATTTCTGCTAATTGCTCTAAATCTTCAATTGAATCAATTTGCTGAATCAACTTAACAATTTCAAGGTTATAAAAATCGGCGCGGTTTTTCTGTTTTTCTTGCAGCCACATACGTAATTGCCAAATTCCAGAGATAGCAAATACGCTAATCGAGAATAATAAACCTAGAGTATCTGCATACTCGACGATAAAGCTAGGTCGATTTTGGTCATAATAAGCTATGGCACCAGGATGAAAAGAAAAGCCCAACTCGATAAGAGAATCCGGCTGACGAATCATGGCTGCTTGAGGACTTTCTTTGACTAATTCATTGCGAGTCTCATGCAAAAGACGAGTAATTTCATAAATCACTTTTTGTTCTACTTTGTCATGAGTAACTAAGATTGCCCGCACAGCAACGACGGGTAAATCTTCTGCGGGAATCGGAATTGCCCCATTGTAAGTTCCCTTCGGAATTTGACTTTTTTCAAGCGCAGGTAAAGTAAGCTGTAAAGCGGCTCCTTGATCGATAGAAATTAATTTATTTGGACTACTTTGCAGCAGTTGAGCGATCGAAGGATTTCCTAAAGCAATAACGCGAAACATTGCGTCAACTTTTCCTTGCTCAAGTGCGAAAGAAGCTTGTTCAGGAGGGAGAGTTACTGCTTTAAAATCTGGAGGTTTCAAGCCGTAATGCTGACTAAGCGTCCAAAAAAGAGCATAAGAACCACTGCCTTTGGGCATGAGTGCGATTCGCTTTCCCTTGAGATCGCTGACTTTTTCAATCCCCGATTTTTCGGCTGTAATCAGATGAAACATTTCGGGAAATAAAAAGCTGACTGCCTTGATTGAGGGACTGACAGGAGTATCGCTTTGTAAAATCGCTAATTGTACCTTTTTTTCTCTAAGTAATTGCTCATTTTGTAAAGAACCTTCAGTTTCGAGAACTTTAATTTGAATGTGGGGTTGATGTTTGGCAACGACTTTAGCAAGTGCTTGAGCAAAAGCATAATATTGACCACTCTTTCCTCCTGTTGCAATAGTTAGGTAGCGGACTTGGTTTTGGGAGCGAAACCATTGCACGGAAAAAACTCCAGCCATGACGATGCTGAGTAGGACGATAGGTAGGGCAAGTCGATTGTGCATGATCTCAATTTCCTTTAAGCTGGCTGACGTTGCCCTTGACATCAGTGACCCATCTTTGCGTTTTTATTATGGGCGCTTGTGGTGAGAACGTTGAATTTATCCAAGGCTTGACGGAGGCGAGGGGCTGATGAAGCGTCGATCAGATAAAGTTTAAAAGCTTCTTGGCGACTGAGATAAGCTGCATAGGAGGCTTGGAGATAGGGACGGTATTTAGCATTATCGAGAAGATAGACCTCAAAAAATGCCAGACTCATCGCATTGGCATAATTATCAATTAAGACGGGATCGGGAAGAGTCAGATTGGGTAAAGAATCGATCAGTTGGGTAGCACCAGCATCCAATTGAGAAAAATCGACGTGCGCCTGTCCTTCTGCTAAGGCTAGATATTTATGAGGCGTAGCCAACCAGGGAAAAGAGCGAATCTGCTCGAAAACGGCTGGCGTGGCGGGATCGTAACTTCCTGCGGCGAGCAAAACGGGTATTTGAATTTGACTGAGACCCTTGGAGCCGAAGATACTGCTGTTAACTGGATTCGCTGCGATTACGGCTTTAACGCGCTTATCGCGAAAATTATAGGCTTTGCGTGGTAATTCCAAGGCGCGACATTGCAGTAAAAGCGATAAATTGGGATCCCAATTGCCGCCATTGCAAGCTTTGTCGAGATTCTGAAAATCAATCTGGGCACCTGCCACCGCTAGCGCCGTATAACCGCCAAAAGAATGCCCGATAACTCCTACTTCTTGAAGATTCAATCTCCCTTCAAACTGCGATTGATTACGCTTTTCTAGTTCGTCGATAACAAAACTGATATCTAGAGGGCGATCGATAAATTCATTCAGACTAAAAATGTCTCTATAATAACCTTCGAGCATTTCCTGAAGTCGGCTCAAATCGCTACCCGAATGTTGGGGCAACACTACAAGGTAGCCGTGGGATGCTAAGTGTTCGGCGCGTTTGCCGAAGTCCTGGGGCCTAGAGGCTAATCCGTGAGAAATAATGACTACAGGCGTTTTTGGCGATCGCCAGCGTTGTGGTTTGTATAGATAAACGGTTAAGAGGCGATCGCGACTTTTATCTTTGAGCGTTAAAACTTGTTGTTCGACTTTAAAAGAACCGGGAACTCGAAGATCGAGCCAAGTCGCAAAATCGATAGATTTGTCTTTTCTGGCTTCTCTGGCTGACAACTTGCTCACTTCTTCAACCATTGCCGTTGTTATGTTAACTGCCTGTTCTACTTTATCGGCGACTGAAAAAATTTGCTCGGTGTCGAGTTGGATATTGGTGGGAAACTTACGCAGGACGTTGAGTAACGTTAACCCTTCGGGATCGGTTGCTGCTTGAAAAATCGCACCTCTGAGGGCATATTTTCCGTTGCTTCCCCCTTGGATCTCAATGAGATCGCCAATCCCTTCTAAAATAGCTTCTCCGATTGAGGTTTTGAAAAAGCGATAGATTTGAACGGGATCGGCATCGGATCGCTTGAGCAGTGCTTCCCGAAATTGTTCGCGTTGTTCTGGAGTAACCCCACTCAGATAAAAATCTAATTCTTTATTAACCGTACCGTCATAGGCAAACTTCTCTAAAGAATCAACCCCAATCGATAGGGCTAACGAACCACCGTAAATAAAATAAATACGCTCGGCTGCACTAGCGGGAATAATGCTCATCAGAGCAGAAATTGCACCCAAGAGGAAGGAACGCAGCCAAAATGACGGGTAAAGTATTTGTTGCTTGCTCGATGTTGTCTTCACTCAGTTATCCGACCATTAGGAAAGTTGATACTCTGAGAATAGAAGTAAAAATCGGCGATCGCGATGTCTACCAAAATTCAATCTTACTTATTCGGTCTGCTATTCGTCAGCATGGCTGTGGCAACGACCCATTTCTTTGACTGGGGGATGGCTGGTTTGACTGGATTTTTGCTAGCCTATTTTACCAAAGGCATTAGACGGAATCGCCTTGACAAAACCAGGCGATCGCGCTAGCGTTTCCTCTCTAGATATTCCCAAAACCGGAAGAAGCCAACCTCTAGCCAATATCGAGTCGAGGCGACTTTAACCCAATCAATCGTTCGGCTGCCTGAGCTAATTCTGAAGCAACGCGGGCACAATAGGGTTTAATTAACCACCAGACAAACGGTGACAGCCAACCTCGCAAGGTCACCGAATAGGAGATATACGTGCCACAAAGGGTAGATTCTACCTGGTAAGTAATTTTTTGCTCCATTCCTGGAATGGCTAAAACGCGAAGACTCAATAGCTCTCCTGGGCGAACGTTTTCGACAAAAAGTCGGATCGGAATGGGCGTTAGACGAGTCACCGCTTGGTAAATAAGACCGGGTTTCGCGATCGAGCCATTGGGCGCATTAGTACTCGAAAATAAGGGATGCCAGGAAACATCAGCAATATTAATCAATTTTTGCCAAAGAACGTCTATCGGAGCAGTACTCACAACGCGGTATGTCTTAAACAAAGAAAACTTACAGAAAAGTTTCCCTTTAGCGGCAATGAGTTTGAAAGAAAAATTCAGAATCACAATGCGCCTCCTGCAATAGTGCTTAGGCAAATTTTCTATTTTAGAAGATCGAGAAGGAGATCGAAATGTTTTTATTAAGATACTTTAGTAAAGTCTAGTTTAACTACCAAACAAGTCTTAGATTTATTAAGAGCGATCGCTACTGATAATAAAACGTTGATAATTGACCTTATGACCGCTTTCACAACAGACGTAACCACCCCTGCTGATACTTCACTTCCTCCGGCTGATGCCAAGACAAGAGTCAGCCAGTTTATGCAAACACTTCAAGATGAAATCTGTACCCCCCTGGAAAAACTCGATGGTGTCAGCCAGTTTCGGGAAGATAGCTGGGAACGAGAAGAAGGGGGCGGAGGTCGTTCGAGAGTTCTCCGCGACGGAGGGATATTTGAACAAGCCGGAGTGAACTTCTCTGAAGTTTGGGGAAAACAGTTACCGCCTTCTATCCTCAAGCAACGACCTGACGCTGAGGGACATGGATTCTATGCGACGGGAACCTCAATGGTACTGCATCCTCGCAATCCCTACGTCCCTACCGTACATCTCAATTATCGCTACTTTGAAGCAGGGCCGGTTTGGTGGTTCGGCGGCGGGGCAGATTTAACCCCCTATTATCCCTTTGCAGAGGATGCAGCGCATTTCCACCGGACTCTCAAGGAAGCTTGCGATCGAAACCATCCCGAATATTACCCTGTCTTTAAACGGTGGTGCGATGAATATTTTTACCTGAACCATCGCCAGGAAATGCGAGGGATTGGCGGTATCTTTTTTGACTATCAAGACGGTCGAGATCCCCTGTATCGCGGGCCTCACCCAGAAAAAGCGGCCGCTAGTTACAGCGCTCAATTGCCTTCTCAACAACCGCGCAGTTGGGAGGAGTTGTTTGCGTTTGTCACGAGTTGCGGTCGAGCGTTT
>CAYTUO010000316.1:0-5649 GCA_964441015.1 uncultured Pleurocapsa sp. | reverse complement strand
TTAAATGTCGCTATTAACTGGGATAAAGTAGACATTACTGGGCCGGTTTACCTTGGCGGAATGACTAAGATTGAAGATGGGGCAAAGATTATTGGCCCTTCCATGATCGGCCCTAATTGCAGGATTTGTAGCGGCGCTACCGTGGATAACAGCATTATTTTTGACTATTCTCGTCTGGGTCAGGGAGTCCGCTTAGTTGATAAATTAGTCTTTGGACGCTACTGCGTTGATAAAACTGGAGCATCAATCGATATGCAAGCAGCCGCCCTCGATTGGCTGATTAACGATACCCGCAAAACTCCAACCTTTGAAGAGACGCAGGAACACCAAGCAATCTTCGCCTTACTTAACAGTCAAGCTTAGTGATTGGTGATTGGTGATTGGTGATTGGTGATTGGTGACTCATCAGTCATCAGTTATCAGTTATCAGTTATCAGTTATCAGTTATCAGTGATTGGTGACTGGATCAATCCTTTCATCCAAAATCTACAATCGGGAGACAAGGAAGAATGGAGAATATTTACTACTGAACTCCTGAACTCCTGAACTCCTGAACTCCTGAACTCCTGACACTTATAACTGATAACTGTCCCCACACTCTCCACTAATTCACAAACTGAGGCATGACTTCCGCCGCCGTCAATAACCCATGAATCCCGCGACGGTGTAAAGAAATCCCAGCTTTGAGATAGCCAAAGGCAGGCCCGCAGACATTCGCTGCCATGCTGGTTTCATCTCCTAGCGTAAAAGTATGGGTAGAAATCTTCCCTTCAAACGTCCGTCCCGTCACCTTGACATTGGTACTGAGCGGTTTTTTGGGATTGCGAGTATCGACTACACCGCCAACCGTAACGCGATCGCGCGGACAAATTCCTGCCAATTCCAGCATGATGTCGTCAGCGTGTTCCATATTTTCCAGTGCCAGAATCCCGTTGGTTTTATCCAATAGCGCCTCCACTTCAGCCTCGCTCATCGCCCTAGCTTTTTCTAGATCGTAGCCGGGTAAATGGGCAATATCTTCGCGAATCGTGGCTTGATAAGCTTCCCAGTTG
This sequence comes from uncultured Pleurocapsa sp., assembly GCA_964441015.1. Classification (GTDB taxonomy): domain Bacteria; phylum Cyanobacteriota; class Cyanobacteriia; order Cyanobacteriales; family Microcystaceae; genus Hydrococcus. Next base: position 4,597 of record CAYTUO010000316.1, on the reverse strand, counting down.
GCAATTCCTACCCCAAAGGTAATTTTAACGCTGTGAATTTCAGCATAGCTTTGTGCTGCTAGCGCTGCTGCCGCCGTCAGCAATCCTGGGGTGGCTCCACACCCCGTCATGTAGGTAATACCTGCCGCTTGTAGATCGTCTTGTAAGTGCAACAATTGCTTTAGCGCACTAGTACGCTTGAGCGCATCTACCAACACGCCCCGCCAACCAGATTGAATAAACATCCGCGCCACATCTGTCAGAAACGTATTGGGCAAATTTGGCAAAGCGAGGAAATAGCCGTCTGCATTCGCCCTCTCCAACAATTCTTGAATGCTATTGTGGCTGAGCGTTCCATAGGGTTCTACATATCCTACCGAACCTCGATCGCGCACTGTTGCAAGACAAGCATCCCCATCCAAGCCTGATTCATGATAGGCATATCCCTTGCGATCGGCGACTGCTACCCATTGCATCTCTCTTTTGGGTTCAATAACTCTGGCAGCCGCTTGCCCTAATCCTCCAAATCCTAAAACCCCGACTTTAATAAGTCTATCTTCACTCATATACTTTCTCTCGTTACTTAGACCGATTTTAATTATCCGTTGTTTGTTGAATCTTAAGCGTTTCTTGATTTTTGTATATTTTTGTTACATCTGAGTTTTTGAGAAAATTTTGCTCTTGACTCAAACAAAAAGTTAAGCGAAACTTACAAACAACTAAAGTAAATCACTCAGTAAATATTAAATTTTGCTAAAATCTGATTCATATTGCTACGACTGCTCAAGATTATTGTAGAGAGCGAAGTAAAGCAATAGAACCTTCTCCAGAGACAAACACCAAAGCCTAAAAGGGAGGAAGAGAAAGGGATCGACTATGAATATGGAAACCTTGGAGTTCATTATCCATCCCGATGGTAGAGTGCAAGAAAAAGTGACACGCATCGTCGGGTCATCTTGTCAAGAGGTAACTGCGGCGATTGAAGCCCAACTTGGGCAAGTGGTTTCTCAGGAGAAGACTTCGGAATATTACGCTCAATCCGTCAACCAGTCAGTCAAAGCCACCAATCAGGCTACTTTCAGTGACTGGTAAATTTTTTTCGACAATCTACTTTTTGTAAAATCTCGTTCAATCAATCATCTAGGAATTATGTCGCACTTTAGCAATATCAAAACCCAAATTCGTAACCTAACCTCTCTCAAAGCTGCCCTTACCAACATGGGAATGGATTGGCAAGAGGGGCCGCATCCCGTCAGAGGATATCAAGGTCAAACCCGCACGGCTGAAGTTGTCGTCCAACAAAACAACAATTACGACATTGGCTTTAGCTGGAACGGTAACGAATACGAGTTGGTCGCCGATCTGCAATACTGGCAGCAGCCTCTTTCTGTGGAAGGATTCTTGAGAAAAGTGACTCAGGGATATGCTGTGCAAACCGTACTCAACGAATCGGCTAAGCAAGGATTCCAGATTGCAGAACAACAAAAGAATGAAGATGGTTCTATTCGTTTAGTGGTCCAACGCTGGAGTGCCTAATGGCTGACTTTTCCCCAACCCCTGATTCTGATCGCTCTGGTTTAGAGCCGGAGTTAGGGGGGATTCTTCGAGATGTACCGGAACGATCTGGGTTCGAGCCGGAATTAGGGGGCGAACTTCGGCAAAAAGGCGTTTACGTCGATGAAATCACTTGTATCGGCTGCAAGCACTGCGCTCACGTTTCTCCAAATACCTTCTATATCGAACCAGAGTACGGGCGATCGCGAGTTTTTAATCAAGATGGCGACGCGGAAGAAACAATCCAAGAAGCCATAGATACCTGTCCGGTGGATTGCATTCACTGGGTTGATTATACGAAACTTAAGCAACTAGAAGAAGAGCGAAAATATCAAGAGATTAAACAACTGGGATTTCCTCAAGTTAACCGCGCGATCGCTGCTCAAAAACGCAAGAGACAAGCAATTCGCCAGCATTCAAGACATCAAATCCTACAAGAGTAAAAAGGCTAATCTATAGAGCATAGATTTAAAAGTAATCCTCGATGGTTCATTGCCATTGGGGTTTTTTATAACAAATTATTGGGTTCGGCTAACAGACTAATCAAATGCAACTCATTACCGGAAAAACTAAACTATTAGGAGTGATTGGCGATCCAGTCGAACATTCTCTTTCGCCAGTGATGCACAATGCAGCGATCGCGCAGTTGGGTATCGATTATGTCTATTTACCTTTTCCCATCAAAGGAAAGGATTTAGAGAGAGCGATCGCCGGTTTTGAAGCCATAGGTGTCGTTGGGTTTAGCATCACCATCCCTCACAAACAGGCAATCATTCCCTTACTCTCGGAAGTTTCCCAGACAGCCAAAATGGTAGGCGCAGTTAACACGGTTTGGCGTACACAAGCAGGTTGGAGTGGAACAAATACAGACATAGAAGGGTTTCTTGCCCCTTTGAAAACACTAGCACTGAACTGGCAGCAAATTACTCCTGTTATTTTAGGCAATGGCGGTGCAGCAAGAGCCGTTGTAGTTGGGTGTGCCGAGATGGGATGCCCTAAAATTTGCGTTGTAGGACGCGATCGCACCAAGTTAGAGCAATTTAAACAAAGTTGGACGAATTCACCCCTTCAAGCCGCTTTAACCGTTCACAAATGGTCGGAATTAGCGGGGTTGGTATCGAAAACAAAGTTGTTAGTCAATACAACGCCTGTGGGGATGTATCCGAAAGGGAATGAATCTCCAGTCGATGCAGAGATCATCCAGAAATTATCAGCCGATGCGATCGCTTACGACCTCATTTATACACCCAATCCTACTCAATTTCTGAGGCAAGCGAAAGAACAAGGCGCGATCGCGATTGATGGATTAGAAATGTTAGTGCAACAAGGTGCAGCCGCTTTAAAAATTTGGTTGCAACAATCAGTCCCTGTCGAGATTATGCGGCGATCGCTGCGACAATATTTAAAATTATGACAATTAAACGCCCCATTATTATTGCACACCGAGGGGCTAGCGGATACCGTCCCGAACATACCCTAGCTTCCTATGAATTAGCAATTAATTTGGGAGCCGATTATATCGAACCCGATTTGGTTTCTACTAAAGACGGTGTTTTAGTTGCTCGTCATGAAAATGAAATTTCTAGTACAACTGATGCGAGCCAGCGTCCAGAATTTGCCAGTCGTAGAACGACTAAAATAATTGATGGAATTCCCATAACGGGATGGTTTACTGAAGATTTTACCTTAACAGAATTAAAGACTTTAAAAGCTAAAGAAAGGCTGTCACATTTGCGTCACAAAAATACAACTTTTGATAATTTATTTGAAATTCCTACCCTGCAAGAAATTATTAACCTCGTTCAACAAAAAACACAGGCAACAGGAAGAATTATTGGAATTTATCCAGAAATCAAACATCCTTCCTACTTTAATCAACTTGGGTTTTCAATAGAAACTAAATTAGTTGAAATTTTAGAAAAGAATGAATATAGAAAGTCAAACGCACCTGTTTTCATTCAATCATTTGAAGTCGAAAATCTAAAAAAGTTAGCTAAGATAACCGATTTACCTTTAATACAACTTTTAAATAATCAGGGTCAACCTTACGATTTTATCTTGAGTAGAGAGGCCCGTACCTATAGAGATTTAGCAATGCCAGCAGGGCTAGCAGAAATTGCTACTTATGCTCGCGGAATTGGTGTTAATAAAGATTTACTCCTTCCCAGAAATGAATCGAACAAGCTGCTACCACCGACAACGTTAATAGATGATGCTCACGCCCAAAATTTACTCGTTCATGCTTGGACATTCCGCCATGAAAATGCGTTCTTAAGTGCAGAGTTTCAAAACAATCCAGAAGGAGAATATCATAAATTTTATCGCTTAGGCATTGACGGCATATTTAGCGATTTTCCTGATGAAGCCGTTAAAGCTTTTTTATCATTTTCAGAAATTGCTAATAACTGCCATACAGATACATACAGTGTGTAAAAATTAAGAAGTATAAAAACAATGAGTAATCTCCCATAATTAACAATCATGGCCGATAAGATCAAGAAAGGTACACTGGTTCGTGCGGTACGGGAAAAACTAGAAAATAGCCTGGAGGCTAAAGCAAGCGATACCCGCTTCCCTGCCTACCTATTTGAAAGTAAGGGGGAAGTAGTAGATATGAATGAAGAATACGCTCTAGTGAAGTTCTACGTACCGACACCGAACATTTGGTTTCGCCTCGATCAACTAGAACTAGCCGAATAAGCCATCGCTTATTCATATTAATTATGAGTGTCTTTCTCGATTCTCCTATTACCTGTATATCTCCGCGTGTTACTGTTATTGGCGCTGGTAACGTAGGTAGAACCCTAACCCAGCGAATTGCCGAAAAAAATCTAGCCGATGTGGTACTTATCGATATAGTCGAAGGATTGCCTCAAGGAATTGCTCTAGACTTGATGGCAGCCCAAGGAATCGAACTCCATGACAGTAAGATTATTGGCACGAATGACTATGCGGACACAGCAGGTTCCGAAATTGTGGTGATTACCGCAGGTTTTCCCCGAAAACCAGGGATGAGTCGAGATGACCTCATTCAAACCAATGCCAAAATTGTTGCTGATGTAAC
>CAYTUO010000315.1:0-5652 GCA_964441015.1 uncultured Pleurocapsa sp. | reverse complement strand
TCAATCCCAAGCAAATCAGCATTCCTGGAATGTAGCCCAAGACTGCCATCCACAGAGATTGTTCTACGATGACTCCATAGAGTACCTGATCCGATGCGCCGATCGCTTTGAGGGTGCCAAACTCTTTAATATGTTCCGACACCGAAGCATAGAGAATCTGACTGACAACTACCATCCCGACGATGATGCCAACCGCCGCGCCGATGCCTAAAATCACGCCTACACCCGTGCGGACTTTCCAATAAGCTCCCGTTTGTTGTGAGATTTCTGCCTTGGTATGGGCAACCGTTCCAGGGATTGCTGCTTGTAGGCGCTTTTTGAGGACTTCGAGGTCTTGATTGGGTTTAGCTGCGATTAAGATATGGGTAACGGGATCGGTCAAGCTCAGTTGTTTAGGTTCCGGTAACTGCGCCTGTTTCGCCTCGCCAGCAGAAGATTTTTCATAAACTGTCGTGCAATCAAATCCTCCACCCGATTTCATTTGACAGTTGACTTGGGAGGTAAAACCAGCACTCAAGTAAGTATTGGCATTATCAAGAGAGGTAAAGGTGAATGGGGATGAAACCAAAGATTGAGTGCCTTGGGTAACGGCAACGACGCGGGCGGGTAACTGACCGACTTTTCCCACCCGATCGAGAGGATTGTCCACAGAATCGAGTTGAAGTTCTGACAAGCGACTTTGTTCCACCATGATGGTATAAGGTTCAGAAAGTGCCTTCAGGTTTCCTTGGGTGAGATTGCCTGGGTGAAATAGTTTTCCGTTCGGATCGAAGCCAATCAACCGAATCGGAGCGCTCTGATGATTAGAAGGATACCATCTCTCGGATTCAATTCTAATCGCTTCGGCTCGTTCGACTCCTTCGACTTGTTTGGCGCGATCGAGTTGTGCAACGGTCAAAGGTTCTGTATACTCGAAATGAATCATCCGATCCGAACTCAGCCAAATGTCTGCATCGGACTGGTCGATCAGGAGAACTGTGGAGCGAGTAAAACCGTTGAGAACGCCAGTTTGGATCGTCACCAGGCTAACGGCGAACATAATGCCTGCCTGAGCGATGAGGAAGCGAGGCAAGTCTTCAAGTAGGTTTTTACGAGCAATGGATACCATAGCAGACTAGGATTAAATAATCTTTTCAGCGCTTCCTGAAAGCTTCTATACTTAAGCTTCAGTAATATCCAGGTGGATTACGTAATTTATCAGGATTGCCCAATCATTATTTCCCAAATTATTAAGTTATGTAACAGGGAGTGGGACAGTAATTAGAGTGTCAACTGGGTTAGGCAAATTTTCCAGCGAAACTCTATTAATTAAAGACAAAGACTATGAGTGAAGGAGAACGGCTAAATCACCCCATTCTCGAACAGAGCTTTGCCATCATTGACAAAGAGGTAGGCAGTCATAACTTAAGTCCTTGGGAATACGCGATCGCTCGTCGGGTTATTCACACCACCGCAGATTTTGAATATTTGGAGCTACTGAGATTTAGTCCCGGTGCGATCGAATCTGGTATTGCTTGCCTTCGTCGTCAGGTACCGATCATTACTGATGTCGGCATGGTCAAGCAGGGGATAGTAACCATGTTAGCAAAAACTTTTAACCCTCCTTTAATGGCTGCTGTAGAACAGGTATCTGCGGCACTTCCTGGAAAAACCCGCACAGAAACGGGAATCCTCAAATGCTTTGAACAATATCCCCAGGGAATATACGTCATTGGGAATGCTCCAACAGCTTTACTTGCATTATGCGATCGCATTTCTGAGTCTCAGATTAAACCAGGATTAATTATTGGCGCACCCGTGGGATTTGTCTGTGTAGTTGAGTCGAAACAGGCTTTAGCACAACTAAACGTTCCTCAAATTCGCGTGGAAGGACGCAAGGGAGGTTCGCCCGTCGCTGCTGCAATTTTGAACGCACTTTTAGTCTTAGCTTGGGACTAATCCTAAATTCAAAGGCGGGGAGAGATTGAGATGTCGAATTATTACTTTTCAAACTAGAAGTTCCCCTACAATAAAATTCATGCACTATCAAATCTCACTCCCAGAAATCCCAGCTTGCGCTTGGAAACGTCCCATTGGTTTAGGTTGGGACAACCCCTACACCGTTCGCTACCCTAGCAATCTCGATGACGGCCCCTGGCATGGAATGCCTTTAGGCGGTTTTGGTGCAGGTTGTATCGGTCGTTCTGGGCGAGGCGACTTTAACCTTTGGCACCTAGACGGTGGAGAACACATCTTTCGCAGTCTTGGGGCGTGTCAATTCAGCGTCTTTGAGTTGCCAGAAGACGGTACTGCCCAAGCTTACGCCATGTGTACCGAACCGCCAGAAGACGGGACACTATCTCGGTGGTCATGGTATCCCAAAGAACAGGGAACTTACCACGCCCTCTACCCTCGCAGTTGGTTTGAATACAAGGGAGTCTTTCAATCTGAACTCGTTTGCGAGCAATTTTCTCCCATTTGTGCGGGCAACTATCAAGAAACTAGCTATCCCGTCGCGATTTTTGAATGGACGGCACACAACCCAACCGATAAACCCATCACCCTCAGTATCATGATGACCTGGCAAAATACGGTAGGGTGGTTTTCCAATGCCATTAAATCGCCGACAGTGCAAGTGCGCGATGATGGCAGTCCCGTCTACGAATATCAACCGCGCTGGGGCGACAGTACGGGAAATTTTAATCAGTGGATTGTCGATAATTTTCGCGTTGGTTGCTTGCTCAACCGCATCCGACTTAACGAAGAAGAGATTCAGGAAGGAGAAGGACAAATCTGTTTTGCTAGCATCACCAATCCCACCCTAGAAGCATTTCATCTGACTCGCTGGAACCCTAACGGAGACGGTTCCGATGTCTGGGACTTCTTTGCCGCAAACGGGTCGTTACCCGACCAACAAGATGAAACCCCTGCCGAACCAGGTGAACAAATTGCAGCAGCGATGGCCATTCGTTTCACCGTTCGTCCTGGCAGAACTCGCAAGATTCCCTTTATTTTGGCGTGGGATTTGCCGATTACAGAATTTGCCGAAGGGGTGAAATATTATCGCCGCTATACCGATTTTTTTGGACGCACGGGTAATAATGCTTGGACGGTAGTCCGAACGGCCCTCAAGCATAGCGATATGTGGAAGGAACGGATTGAAGAGTGGCAGTCTCCCATTCTCAAGCGCGAGGATTTGCCAGATTGGTTCAAGATGGCGCTATTTAACGAACTCTATTTGCTGACAGATGGCGGAACCCTATGGACGGCAGCAACCGAAAACGACCCCATCGGACAGTTTGGCGTACTCGAATGCCTGGACTATCGCTGGTATGAAAGTCTAGATGTGCGGTTGTATGGGTCGTTTGGACTAATGATGCTGTGGCCGCGCCTCGATAAAGCGGTGTTGGAGGCATTTGCTAGGGCGATTCCCGATAGTGATGATACGCCTCGGATTATCGGCTATAATCGCGCAGCAGCGATCCGGAAGGCTAAGGGTGCAACCCCCCACGATTTGGGCGCACCCAACGAACATCCTTGGGAGAAGACTAATTACACCAGCTATCAAGATTGCAATCTTTGGAAAGATTTAGGTAGCGATTTTGTTTTGCAAGTGTATCGAGATTTTGTGCTGACGGGATCTACAGATATTGAATTTTTGTGGGAGTGTTGGAGATCGATTACAGAAACGCTAGCTTATTTGAAAAAATTCGATCGCGATGGCGATGGGATTCCTGAAAACTCTGGCGCACCCGATCAAACCTTCGACGATTGGCGTTTGCAAGGAATTAGTGCTTATTGTGGCGGACTGTGGATAGCAGCACTAGAAGCTGCGATCGCTATAGGCAACATTTTAAGGAAAAATCCAGCCACTGACCCGAATTTAGAACCCGAACATTATCCAAAATCCCTGCAAAATACGATTCAAACTTATCAAAATTGGTTGCAACAATCGCGATCGCTCTATCACGAAAAACTTTGGAACGGAGAATATTATCGTCTCGACAGCGAAAGTAATTCGGATGTCGTCATGGCAGATCAATTATGCGGTCAATTTTACGCCCGATTACTAGGATTGCCAGATGTCGTAGAACAGCAATATGCTGAATCTGCTTTGAAAAAAGTTTATGAGGCGTGTTTTTTAAAGTTTAACGAGGGAAAATTTGGGGCAGCAAATGGCGTAAGACCGGATGGTTCTCCCGAAGATCCTAAAGCAACTCATCCGTTAGAAGTTTGGACAGGAATTAATTTTGGTTTGGCAGCATTTCTGTTACAAATGGGGATGAAAGATGAGGCATTTAAGTTAACAGAAACCGTCGTCCGGCAAATTTATGACAATGGTTTACAATTCCGCACGCCTGAAGCTATTACTGCGCTAAGAACCTTTCGAGCAAGTCATTATTTACGAGCAATGGCAATCTGGGGAATTTATGGGGTTTTAACCAATTGGTGATTGGTGATTGGTGATTGGTGATTGGTGATTGGTGATTGGGAGTGTGGGAGGACAAGGGGGACAAGGGGGACAAGGGGGACAAGGGGGACAAGGAAGAATCAATCCAAAATCTAAAATCCTTTCATCAAAAAACTGATTACTGATTACTGATTACTGATTACTGTCGTGCGATCGCGCTTTTTGAGCAGTATCTACCTCTGTCCGACGCAGCCTTAATTGAATATCTTCTAGTAGCTTTCGATTCACCGACATTAAATCGGCAACTAATCCAAACATCCACAACTGGAAGCCAATAAGAATCAAAATCGCTGCTAATATTAAACTGGGAACGCGGGGTTTGTCAGGAGTATCCCCAAAAATTCCCAAATACAGTACCAACCAGCGCAAGCAAAGAATCAATCCTAACGAGAAAGGCACGCTCCCCAACGTCATGAAAAACTGGAGAGGACGATAGGTTAGAAAAATGCGAACAATTGTCAGAATAGAGCGTTGGATGTAAGAGGGAATACTTTTAACCAGTCGCGAAGGTCTTAGATATTCGTTAGTTTTAATGGGAACCGAAGTAATCGCCATTCCCTTTTGTCCAGCTTGAATAATGGTTTCTAACGTATAGGTATATTCATTAAATACATTAAGTTGTAGGGCTGCGTTGCGACTGATGGCACGAAAACCGCTTGGCGCGTCGGGAATATTGGTTTTACTGGCGATGCGAACGACCCAACTTCCCAATTTTTGCAGATACTTCTTGACAGGAGAAAAATGTTGAATCTCCTGGATTGGTCTAGAGCCAATGACAATTTCAGCCTGTCCGATTAGAATTGGCTCGATCAATTTGGGAATATCGTCAGCACTATATTGATTATCAGCGTCGGTATTGACAATGATATCCGCTCCTGCCTTGAGAGAGGCTTCTAGGCCTGCCATAAAAGCTTTTGCTAATCCTTGGTTGTGGTCAAAACTAACGATGTGATCCACTCCGCAGGCTTTAGCGACTTCTACGGTGCGATCGATACTACCATCATTAATGATCAGCCACTCTATCTTATCTATTCCAGGAATTTGGCGGGGAAGTTTAGAAAGCGTTAGTCCGAGTGTTGCTTCTTCGTTGTAGCAAGGAATTTGAATAATTAGTTTCATAAGAATTTAGTCATTTCGATTTTGGATTTTAGATGAAAGGATTTTGGATTAGTGAATGGTGACAGGTGATTGGTGACTAGTGA
>CAYTUO010000314.1:0-5721 GCA_964441015.1 uncultured Pleurocapsa sp. | reverse complement strand
CAATCAAAACATTATAGTTGGGGTCAACTATAATTTTGGCTAATTGTTGGCGATTCTATATTTTGAGATAAACGACTATGTTTGACTATGTTTGTATTAAAACTTTACAATACAAGTTATCCCAACCCCCAATCGCCAGTCGCTAGTCACTGGTTACTGTTTCTGAGACTTTATGACTCTTTTCTGATTTATGTTTTTTATTACATTCCTGGATATGCTCCAGCACTCGGCAATCGATCGCTTCTTGGGCAAGGCGAATCGCACTGAAAATTGAGGGAGCTTGAGAACTGCCGTGGCTGATAATGCAAACGCCAGCAACTCCAAACAACAATGCGCCGCCATGTTCGGCATGATCCATGCGTTGCTTGATCCGGCGTAAATTTGGCTTCAAAATTGCCGTTCCAATCTGACCGCGCAATCCTTGGGGTAACTCTTCTCGCACAATTTGCAGCATGATTTCCCCAACGGCTTCGGCAAATTTCAGCAAGATGTTGCCAATAAAGCCATCGCAGACGATAACATCAAAGTTACCCGACAGAACATCTCTTCCCTCGGCATTGCCAATAAAGGGGATTTGCTTATTAGCGGCTAGCAATTGGTGAGTCCGCAAGGCGAGATCGTTTCCTTTTGTCGGTTCTTCTCCGATATTGAGCAATCCTACTTTCGGTTCTTCAACACCTAATACGTATTTACTATAAATCGTCCCCATCAGGGCAAATTGCTCTAAAAATTTGGGGCGACTGTCAACGTTAGCTCCCACATCGAGAACGATAACCGATTTTCCTGCCAGCATCGTCGGAAAAACTGCCCCGATCGCTGGACGGTCGATGCCGTTGAGACGGCCCAAGCGCAGGGATGCTGCTGCCATGGCCGCACCGGAATGTCCGGCAGACACTACCGCATCGGCTCGTTTTTGCTTAACTAAATCCATCGCCACGTTAATCGATGACTTGGGTTTGCGTCGAATTCCCACTAGCGGTTCTTCGTGCATATCAACCACGTCATCCGCATGAACGATTTCGATATTGCTATGGCTGGCGGTGGTATGGTGCTTGAGGCAGGTTTCAATTTGCTCGGATTGGCCAACCAACAGAATTTCTACATCTAATTCTGAGGCTGCTCTAATCGCTCCGGCTACGATTTCATTGGGAGCGTAATCGCCTCCCATAGCGTCTACTGCAATTCTTGCGCGAGTTGATGCCATCGATCAAAGTAATAGAAGCCTTAAAGATTGTATCATTTGCGATCATTTTAACGGCGATAGCCTTGCTATTACTTTATTATCATTTTGCGTCCTCTGTGTCTTTTGCTAAGTTTTTTGATTTTTAATTTGTGTAAATAAAACTCGCTAAGCCAGGATCTGGAACTCTGGTATTGTCTTATCCGGTGGAGATAGAGTAAGAAATAATAAGTTAAGAAATCTCTCAAGTGTCTAAAAGAGGAGTGGAGGAATGCTAGAAACCATCAGTTTCGCTTTAGGCGGTTTTCTGATGCAAATGCTAGGACAAAAGCCTACAGCCATAGAAACTCCGTTATTGGTATCGTGGCAGCAAGCTAAGGTTTTTGACGTTCCCACTCAGCCAGATCCTACGGTGGAAGCGATCGCTCTTGATTACCTCAAAGGGTTAGCCGCTAAAGGATATGCTAGAGACAAACAGGGAATTTGGATACAATCACAATGGGCAGAATTGGCACAGCATCAAGCCAACATCCCCGCTTCGGCAGCTTCTTTGACCAAAATTGCCACGACGATCGCGGCCTTAGAAACTTGGGATCTCAATGATCGCTTTGAAACCCGAATTTATCGGACGGGTACGATTAACCAAGGAATTTTAGACGGAGATTTAATTGTTCAAGGGGATGGCGATCCTTTATTGGTTTGGGAAGAAGCGATCACGATCGCTAATGCGCTTAATCATCTAGGAATTAGCCAAATAAAAGGGAATCTAATCGTTACGAGCAATTTCTATCTGAATTTTAAATCCGATCCTCAGACCTCTGGCGAACTATTGAAACAAGGATTGGATGCTCGTCGCTGGCCGTCTGTGGTACAACAACAATATCAAAATCTTCCCCCAGGAACGCCTCGTCCTCAACTGGCGATCGCTGGAACAGTACAAGTTCGAGATTCCCTACCCGATACGGCTCAATTGCTCCTGCGCCATCAGTCTTTGACCCTAAGCCAACTCCTCAAGCAGATGAATATCTACAGCAATAACGCAATGGCGGAGATGCTTGGACAAGCTGTAGGCGGCCCATCAATGGTAGCTCAGATCGCGGCTAAAGCGGCTCATGTTCCTCCCAATGAAATTCAATTGATTAATACGTCTGGGTTAGGTGTTGCGAATCGGATTTCTCCTCGTGCTGTTTGTCGAATGTTAATCGCTCTCGATCGCCAGTTAAAATCTCAATCTATCACTATCTCAGATTTATTTCCAGTGGCAGGACGCGATCGCCAGGGAACGATGCAGTGGCGCAATATTCCCTCTGGGATTGCTGTCAAAACTGGCACTCTAGCTCAAGTCAGCGCCTTAGCAGGGGTTATTCCGACCAAAGAACGCGGTTTAGTTTGGTTTGCTATTATTAATCATGGCGGTAATATTGAAGGATTGCGCTTAGAACAAGACCGCTTGTTACAGCGTTTATCCCAACACTGGCTAGTTATCCCTGTAGCTACAACGACTGCCACTGATAACGCTTATTTGGGCGATCCGAGTCGAAATTTGCAAGTTGAAGGATAAAGCCGAATCAATTGTCGGCAATCAGCAATCACTAATCAGTTTAAGATTTAATACTTAGAGCCAATCGGGATGTTTTTAACCTGATATAACTAGAAAAAGGGTTTGTTTGATGGACATCTCGAACGAAAAAAATCTCTACAAAAAGTGACTGCTTGCTGGCTGAACCGGAGGGCTGAGGATGATGATGACTAATGAATTAGTTTACGCAATTGCGGGGTCAACTGTTGCGTTATTGGGAGTATCAGGAGGAGCGATAACTTATCTACAACTTCGGAAAAGCCAGGCTAAGAAAGAAGCCGAATTTCTCTCTAAGCAAGCAGAATTAGAGCAAGAAAAAGGAAAATTGCTAGAGAATTTGACTGAGAGAGAAGATTTTCAGAAATCTCTGACTGAAAAAAATTCCCAACTGCAAACTAAAATCAGTCAGCTAGAAGAGAATGCTAGTCAACTACAACAAGCGATCGCCGTCTTGGAAAAGACTAAAAGTAGTCTAGAAAAAGATTTAAAACGCGAACGAGAGACAACAACCTCTCTACAACAGCAGAACGACGCTCTCAAACAAGAGTACGATAGCACAACAGTTACACTAAAACAAGAAACTGAGAAAGTCTCTTCTCTACAAAAACAAATTGGTGACCTAAAAAAAGACAAAGAACGGACAGAAGTAACCTTAAGACAGGAAACCAAAAAAGCAGATTCTCTGCAACAAAAAATCCAACAACTTACCCAAGAACAACAAAAAGATCGAGAAAAGTTTCAGACACAAATTGCCAATCTGACTCAAGAAAAAGAGAGTATAGAAGTGGTTTTGAAACAGGAAACAGAAAAAGCGGAATCACTGCAAAAACAATTACAACAATTAAATCAAGAAAAACAGAGAGCTACCGAAGAATTACAGAGGCGAATTCCTACCTTACAGAAACAAATTGATGACCTCATTCAGGAAAAAGAACGAGCAGAAACAGCTTTAAAACAAGAAAAGAAAAAAGCTATCTCTTGGGAACAGCAACTGCAACAGTTAACTCAAGAAAAACAGAAATCCACAGAAGAGTTACAGACAGAGATTACTTTGCTAAAACAACAGATTGGTAACTTTACTAAGGAAAAAGAGCAGGCGGAAGTAATCTTAAAACAAGAAAAAGAAAAAGCTACCTCTTGGGAACAGCAACTGCAACAGTTAACCCAAGAAAAACAGAAATCCACAGAAGAGTTACAGACAGAGATTACTTTGCTAAAACAACAGATTGGTAACTTTACTAAGGAAAAAGAGCAGGCGGAAGTAATCTTAAAACAAGAAAAAGAAAAAGCTACCTCTTGGGAACAGCAACTGCAACAGTTAACCCAAGAAAAACAGAGAGCTACCGAAGAATTACAGAGGCAAATTCCTGCCTTACAGAAACAAATTGATGACCTCATTCAGGAAAAAGAGCAAGCAGAAGTAACCTTAAAGCACGAGATACAAAAAGCTACCTCTTGGGAAAAACAACTGCAACAGTTAACTCAAGAAAAACAGAAAGTTCAAGAAGAGTTGCAAAAACAACTTAATGCTTTACAACAACAATTTACTGACCTCAAGAAAGAAAAAGAACGCCTAGAAGTTACTGTAAAGCAGGAAACAGATAAAGCTGATTCTCAACAACTCAGTCCAGAAAAACAGAAACCGCAAGATGAACCTAAAGCTCAACAGCAAATTATTTCTCCCAAACAAGAAAAAGAACAAGAACCTGTTGAAATCCCTTTAGAACAGCCAACACAAACAAAGGAAGAGATTCGCGAGGAAATAGAACGGAAACCCCAACAAGTTTCTTCTCCTGAAGAAGAAGCCAATCGTACAGATCGAGAAGAGAAGGTTGCAGAAACAACCAAGAAAGAAAAACCGTTCGTAGGCAAAAAAATCGTAATTTTAGGAACTTTAACCCAAATTGAGCGCGATGAAGCAAAAACTCTCATTCAAAATGCAGGTGGGAGTGTCACTAGTTCTCCTAATGCGAAAACCGATTATATTATCGTAGGAAAAGCACCAGGAGATAAACTCAAAAAAGCACAGAAATTAGGGATTCCTCAACTCTCAGAATCTCAGTTTTTGGAATTACTCAAAACCCCTGAAGAATCTGTCTAGTCAAAAGTTGAACAGAGCAGCTTAAAATTCAAAGAGTATCTGGGAATTATTCGCTCAACTTTCTTAATTAATTCTGAAAGTGCGATCGCTTATCTTTGGTACTGATGCTTTATCAAAACTTGATATAAGGCAGCGATCAATATGAAGATTCAGTAAACCTACTCAGTTACTATTGACGACTTTTGGGAGGGAAGAAGTATAAAGGAAATATATTTTTACGAATCAATATGCAATTTACATCAAGCCTATGTCAGAACTTATCGCGATCGCTAACAACATCTAAGAACTTCCAAGACAGGCGATCGCACTATGGGTAAAATCACTACAAATAATCGCCCGTCGAGAGAAATTAGATTTGCCAAAAATGCAGTCTAAAGGTACTTTAAGATTAATTTTAGATATTGTTCGGTCAGTTACATGAGAATTTTAGTCACGGGTGGGGCTGGCTTTATTGGCTCCCATCTCATTGATCGCTTGATGGAACAAGGACATGAAGTCCTTTGCCTGGATAATTTCTATACAGGTCATAAACGAAATATTCTCAAGTGGTTAGATCATCCCTACTTTGAACTAATCCGCCACGACATTACTGAACCCATTCGCTTAGAAGTCGAGCAAATTTACCATCTCGCTTGTCCCGCCTCTCCAGTTCACTATCAATTCAACCCCGTTAAAACGATCAAAACTAACGTCATTGGAACCCTGCATATGTTGGGGTTAGCCAAGCGGATTAAGGCGCGATTTCTCCTAGCATCTACCTCTGAAGTATACGGCGATCCAGATGTACATCCCCAACCAGAAGAATATCGTGGCAACGTCAATTGTATCGGGATTCGCAGTTGTTACGATGAAGGAAAGCGA
>CAYTUO010000313.1:3008-5767 GCA_964441015.1 uncultured Pleurocapsa sp. | reverse complement strand
AAATAAGGAGGAGCTTGAGGTTTAGCTTGAAACGGATACGCTTCGATGTCAATGCCGTTATAGACTGTCGCAACGTAGTTAAGTTGAGGGCCGCCGATTCGTTGAGCGTCGCTGATACTGATGTAACACTGGTCGCAGTACCGCTCGAATAGTTTGTAGTTATCGGAGGTGAAACGACCGTGCAATGTATGAAAGACGGGGGTTTTGAGCAAGTTAGCAATGGGTAAAGGCAGTAGAGCGGTGTGGAAATGAATCAGATCGAATTTTTTTGCCATCTCGATAATCTGGCCCAACTGGATTAATTCGTAAACAATTGGCTCTTTTACCAACGGATCGAGGCGTATTGCCTCAGAAACGACCGATTCTAAGTTAGCTAGCGTTTGCGAATCTCCTGAAGCAAATAAGGTGACTTCGTGACCCCGACGAACTAATTCATCAGTGAGGTGACTGACGACTAATTCGATACCACCATAGCCTGGTGGGGGAACCCTTTCCCACAGAGGAGCAACTTGAGCAATTCGCATATAATCTCCTTTTTTCCAATCGTTTGGATTCTGAGTCCCTCAGTACAATTTTTGATTGACTAGAATCGTCGTTTTTTGTTGTTTGATTAAGCTATCTCTCATTTCGTTAAAAAAATGAGCTATCGTTACCATAATATGGTATGTCCAAAATTGGAATGTTGGGTTTACCGTACCTTGTCCTTTTAGCTCGCTTCTGATGCAGTTTGCACCGCTTTATCCGATTTTGTATCGGATTCTCAAACCAACCTTTCCTAGCTGTCTCTGGAGTGGAGATGAAACTTCACCGACTATTGCGCTTACTTTCGATGACGGCCCTCATAGCGAATACACTCCCCAACTCCTAGAAGTATTAGATCGATATCGAGTCGAGGCGAGTTTTTTTTGCTTGGGAGTTTGTGTAGACCGAAATCCCTCGCTTGCTAGAGAAATCCAGCAACAAGGTCACTGGATCGGACTACACGGGTACTATCATCGTTCTTTTCCTGTTCTCACGCCAGACGAACTCAAACAAAGCTTGCTGAAGACGCAAACTGCGATCGCCAACGCTTGCCAACTCCATCGCGATCGCGTCCGCGATGTTCGACCTCCCAACGGATTATTTACCCCTAAAGTCTTGAAACTTTTACACCAAGAAAACTATCGTCCGGTGATGTGGTCTGTGGTGCCGGAAGATTGGGTGAGTCCTGGCGTTGCTGTTGTTATCAATCGAGTGATGGCAAAGGTCGGCAACGGTTCTATTATTGTTCTACATGACGGTTACTGTGGCGGACACGACGTAAGTGCGATCGCCAATGAGCTAATTCCTCGTCTTCTCGACAAAGGCTATCGTTTTGTAACCATTGACAAGTTTTGGCAGCAAAAATAGCTCTAAAACTCTTCAAAACTGAGCCAATTATTGTCTATTTAATTTGCACGTTTATTTTCTCGCAGAAAAATCAAAAATTAATTTATATGAGTCTTTGTAAAAAATTAAAACTTCTCATTATTTAGAAAATTATGTTTTTGAAATGTCTTCCAACCTACAAAGCTTTAATTCTCAAAATAATACAAAATCGGAAAAATTAGAGAGATAAACCGTTATTTTTTGACGATTGCTTTTGAATACTCTTCTTTATATCAGAAGACTTTAGCTAGGGGAATAAATAAATATTTTACTTTGTAAATAGGTACTTATGTACTGTCTGGTAATCGAGATTAGTTGCTCGTTTTTTTATCGGTTTTAGCGGCACTTTTCCGTGAAATTAATTACAATAGCTGAAGATTTTGAGATTACAACGGGGTTAAAGACTAAAATCAAACAGTCTACCCGCAACTCACGACCTGGTAATCTTCTAAAAGGAAGCCAGCACCATGAAAGTGTTTGAGAAAAGGATGTCGGTCAACGCAAAAGATGCTTCAATCTTTTGCAATTTAATCAAAAGCTTTGACCAATTTGTTGTAATCGAAGCTACAATCGGAGGGGCTTTCAATTTTCTCGAACCCAAAGAGCAGCTATCTTGACAAATGTATTGCAAGATAAAAGTCTTTAGCCAAGTCTTCCGAAGACAAACTAGGAAGTGAAACAGACAAAGCCAGAAAGCTAAACTCGTCCTAAGCGACAAAACTCTAGTTAGACTAACCAAAAAATCTTCTCGTTTTGCATAGAAGGAGTAAGAGGAAAACGGCATGACGCAGGCCAACAACGTACTCGCAACTATTACTGAGCCTCAAATGGATTGGGAACCCTTCATAGATGAAGACCTCGATGACGAGAGTCTAGATGATTTAGAAGACGTTATTGCTGAACCTGATGATAGGAAAGTCAAAGGTGTCTCTCGCCGTCGCGATCCAGGTAAAAAGAAACCTTATACCGAAGACTCGATCCGGATCTATTTACAAGAGATTGGTCGGATTCGACTCTTGCGGGCCGAAGAAGAGATCGAACTGGCTCGTAAAATTGCTGATTTGCTTGAATTAGAACGGATTTTCGAGCATCTCAGAAAACGGTTGGGTCGCTTTCCGACTGATAAAGAATGGGCAGCAACCGTCGAGATGGAGTTGCCAGCGTTTCAACGTCGCCTCTACCTCGGCAGAAAAGCGAAAGACAAAATGGTGCAGTCTAACCTGCGTTTAGTGGTTTCTATTGCCAAAAAGTATATGAATCGCGGGTTGTCTTTCCAAGACTTGATCCAGGAAGGGTCGCTCGGATTGATTCGCGCCGCAGAAAAATTCGATCACGAGAAAGGGTATAAATTC
>CAYTUO010000313.1:0-2998 GCA_964441015.1 uncultured Pleurocapsa sp. | reverse complement strand
TCGACAGGCAATTACGCGAGCGATCGCCGATCAGTCTCGCACCATTCGCCTTCCCGTTCACCTCTATGAAACTATTTCCCGTATCAAGAAAACGACCAAGATTCTCTCTCAAGAAATGCGTCGCAAGCCAACAGAGGAAGAAATCGCAACTCGAATGGAAATGACCATTGAGAAACTGCGCTTTATTGCTAAATCGGCTCAACTGCCCATTTCTCTAGAAACCCCGATTGGTAAAGAAGAAGATTCCCGACTTGGAGACTTTATCGAAGCAGACGGCGAAACCCCTGAAGATGAAGTCTCTAAAAATTTGTTGCGCGAAGATTTAGAAAACGTCCTTGATACCCTCAGTCCGCGCGAACGGGATGTCCTGCGACTGCGCTACGGCTTAGATGACGGAAGGATGAAGACGCTTGAAGAAATCGGGCAAATTTTTAACGTTACCCGTGAACGGATTCGCCAAATTGAAGCTAAGGCATTGCGGAAATTGCGCCATCCTAACCGCAACAGTATTCTTAAAGAATATATCCGATAGGTCAGTTAAAGATACCTCTTCACAAATATTCTGTCTGAATAAAAAACTGGGTTTCCTTAAGTATAAGAAGACCCAGTTATTATTTTGAGATTGACGGAGGTTGAAATTACATTAGACCCCAGAAGTGAAGTAGGCCTTGACCGGAGACTAGCTCAATAATTAAGGCGGCAGCAAAACCGATCATGGCAAGGCGACCGTTCCAATTTTCAGCGCCAGCAGTGAAACCAAATTTGAATGCGTTGCGATTTTCGTTATCCATAATTCCTCTTAAGATTACGTTTTGTAAAGCATCATGTAAATAAATGTAACGAAATTTCGGGAGAGTTGCAACAATATCCATTGGGGTTATTGATAAATTTTTCTTATGGTAAAGCAAGCTTTATCTCGATGGAGCGCGATCGCAATGTTAGATAATGATTACACTAAGAAAAGTGCGGAATATCGAGATCTGCTGATTAGTGACTAAAGACGCGATCGCCAAGCAAAAAACATGATGACTAGACGGATTGGGGAACTATTAAAAAACGGTCAACCTGATGAATCAGTAACGGTTCAGGGTTGGGTACGTACCAAGCGGGAATTGAAAGAATTTGCTTTTATCGAGGTCAATGATGGTTCCTCAATGGCAAACCTACAAGTCATCCTCAATCAGGATATTCCCGATTACGAAGAATTGCTCAAAAAGTTGAATACGGGTGCTTCCGTCGAAATCTCTGGGACATTGGTTGCGTCGCCAGCGCCACGTCAGCGCATCGAATTGAAAGCATCTTCTGCCAAGGTTTATGGAGAAGCTGACCCCGAAACTTATCCATTACAGAAGAAACGTCATTCTTTTGAATTTTTACGAACTATCGGACATTTGCGATCGCGTACTAATACTATCAGTGCTATTATGCGAGTCCGCAATGCTTGTGCAAGGGCAATTCACCAATTCTTTCAAGAAAGGGGATTTTTGTGGGTTCACACCCCTATTATTACGGCCAGCGATTGCGAAGGTGCAGGAGAATTATTTACTGTCACCAGTTTTAATTTAAACGACCTTCCGCGTACAGATAAAAAGGAGATTGATTTCAGTCAGGACTTTTTTGGACGGCGTGCCTATTTAACCGTTAGCGGTCAGTTAGAAGCGGAAATCATGGCGATGGCCTTTCAAAATGTTTATACCTTTGGCCCCACCTTCCGCGCAGAAAATTCTAATACTTCTCGCCATTTAGCAGAATTTTGGATGGTAGAACCAGAAATGGCATTTTGCGATCTAACAGGCGATCGCGAGTTAGCAGAAGCATTTCTCAAATATATCTTTAAATACGTTCTCGACAACTGTCAAGAAGATATGGAATTCTTCAACCAGCGCATTGATAATACTGTTCTAGCCACGGCAGATAATATTATTAATAATGAGTTTGGATGTATCACTTATACCGAAGCAATTAAATTATTAGAGAAGAGCGATCGTCAATTTGAATATCCCGTTGAATGGGGAGTTGATTTACAATCAGAACACGAACGCTATTTAGCGGAAGAATTGTTCAAAAAACCCGTCATTGTTACGGATTATCCTGCCTCTATTAAAGCCTTTTATATGCGCTTGAATGAGGATGGTAAGACGGTTGCTGCAATGGATGTTTTAGTCCCAAAAGTTGGGGAAATTATCGGTGGTTCTCAACGGGAAGAACGTCTCGATGTCCTAGAAAAACGCATTAAAGATCTAGGAATACCTGACAAAGATTTATGGTGGTATTTAGACTTACGTCGCTTTGGTACAGTTCCTCACGCTGGTTTTGGTTTGGGATTTGAAAGAGTCGTACAGTTTATGACAGGAATGACTAATATTCGTGATGTAATTCCTTTTCCTCGTACTCCTTTGAATGCAGAGTTTTAAAACTGCTTTATATTTCTCACTACGAATAGGTTTGTAGTTGTGCTTTAGCACTAATATTTGCCAGTCCCATTATTGAGACGGGCATGAGCATTGATGTAAAAAACTTTGATAGCGTTTGCTGTTTGGCTTTGGGCGTGACGACCGTTTCGGCAGTCTGCCAGACGCGAGAAAGAGTTAGAGATGACGTGCCGCGCCATCTGTTTGCCAAGAAGCTTATGAAAAAGGGAAGATGCGTAGTATTTAAAGCTTCGTTAATATTGCAAAACCGTCGCTAATTTTGATAATGAATCTTTATTTCAATACTTGTCTTTTTGTTTCAAATTTTTCTCTCTACTAAATTTAATCCTCTCTTTAAAGAGATAATATAATTAATATCGCTAGGTATATAGACTTAAGTCCTCAGAGAAAACCGAACAAAAACAAAGGTTTCTTGTTCAGAAAAAGTTCATGCTTCAATCGCTTTTTGTGCGCCTGGATTTCCGATCTAGATTGTCCTAGATCAGAAAGTAGACAAAGACATTAATTGCATTATTTTAGAAAGCTTGATGCTTTCTAAAGAGGGAGGTTTTTTGTCAAAAATTTCT
>CAYTUO010000312.1:0-5773 GCA_964441015.1 uncultured Pleurocapsa sp. | reverse complement strand
AGCTTGTTTTTCTAAGAGTTTCTTCTTGCGCGTAATATCGCCGCCGTAGCATTTGGCTAAGACATCCTTTCGCAGTGCGGGAATGTGTTCACTGGCAATAATCTTAGCTCCGATCGCGGCTTGAATGGGCACTTTAAACTGATGGCGGGGAATTAATTCTTTCAGTTTTTCTGCCAAAGCGCGGCCGACACCATAGGCTTTATCGCGGTGGACGATGGTCGAGAGGGCATCTACTGGATCTCCATTGACCAGAATATCCAGTTTCACCAAGGGATTTCCGCGATAGCCGATCAGGTGATATTCCATGCTGGCATAGCCGCGAGAGCAAGATTTCAGGCGATCGAAAAAGTCAGTGACGATTTCCGCTAGAGGCAATTCATAGATCAAGGCCGTCCGAGTTTGGGTGAAGTAGCGCATATCCTTGAATACGCCTCGGCGGCCCTGACACAATTCCATTAGCGCCCCTACATAAGTCTCAGGCGTGAGAAGTTCTACCTGAACGTAAGGTTCTTCAATTTTTTCCTGTTTTTGCTGCGGCGGCAATAGGCTAGGATTGTCAACTTCTAGCACTTCCCCGTCGGTTGTGGTGACGCGATAGACTACTGAGGGAGCCGTTGTAATCAAATCTAGATTATATTCCCGCTCAAGCCGTTCCTGAACGATTTCCATGTGCAACAAGCCCAAAAAGCCACATCGGAAGCCAAATCCCATCGCTGTTGAGGTTTCTGGTTCGTAGTTTAGGGCTGCATCGTTCAGCTTGAGTTTTTGTAAAGCATCGCGCAGATCTTCGTATTGGTCGGCATCGGTGGGAAATAACCCGCAGAAAACCATTGGTTTAGCTTCTGTGTAACCTGGTAACGGTTCCTCGGCAGGAGCTTGTGCTAAGGTAATCGTATCGCCAACGCGGGCATCGGCTACGGCTTTAATGGCTGCTGCTAGGTAGCCTACTTCTCCGGCGTGGAGTTCTTCAACTTGAATTTGATAGGGAGAAAGTACGCCGAGTTCATCAATTTCGTATTCTTTGCCCGATGCCATTAAGCGAACGCGATCGCCCTTTCTCACTTTTCCATCCATCACGCGGAAGTAA
Organism: uncultured Pleurocapsa sp.; assembly: GCA_964441015.1. Classification (GTDB taxonomy): domain Bacteria; phylum Cyanobacteriota; class Cyanobacteriia; order Cyanobacteriales; family Microcystaceae; genus Hydrococcus. The sequence continues at coordinate 4,686 of CAYTUO010000312.1, read as the reverse complement.
ACAATCACTCCTCGGTACGGATCGTAATAACTATCGAAAATGAGGGCACGTAAAGGACGATCAACAGTATCAGCAGGTGGGGGAACTAGATGAACGATGGATTCTAAAATCTCGTCTATGCCAATTCCTGCTTTTGCCGACGCTTTGATAATACTGCTGCAATCTAAACCGACGACTTCTTCAATTTCTTGTGCTACCCGTTCTGGTTCGGCACTGGGAAGGTCTATTTTATTAAGAACAGGGATAATTTCTAGATTATTTTCTAACGCCAAATAAACGTTGGCCAGGGTTTGTGCTTCTACCCCTTGGGACGAGTCTACTACTAACAATGCTCCTTCGCAGGCAGCTAGAGAACGAGAGACTTCGTAAGAAAAATCGACGTGACCGGGAGTATCGATGAGGTTGATAACGTATTGTTGCCCGTCTTGGGCAGTATAGTTCATTCGTGCCGCTTGTAGCTTGATTGTAATTCCTCGCTCGCGTTCTAGCTCCATATTGTCCAGGAATTGTTCCTTCATCTCTCGTTGAGCGACAGTTCCGGTGATTTGTAACATACGATCAGCTAAAGTCGATTTGCCGTGATCGATGTGAGCAATAATTGAAAAGTTACGAATGCGAGAGACGGGAACGTCAGTCATAAAAGTCAGTTACTAGTCGAGTAGTAGTTCGCAAAAAGCAAGAATCCTTAATCTATTTTAAAGTTAATCTCCTGATTTTTATTGTAAGCTCGATCTGCTGCGTGGGATTTCTGGGCAAGTTATTTCCTGTCAAAGTGCTTCGCCGATCGCGGACGATTACAATAGAAGTAAGAATTATAATAACGGCTTATGAACGAGAAGATTCATCAACAACGCTCTGCTGATAAGGTTGAAATTTCTATTCATTTAGATTCAGAATTGTTGGATCAGATCAAACACCTCACTAACGATCCCAGTCGGATAATAGAAAGCGCAATTAAACAATGGCTGAGAAACGAACGCGAGGGAGATGACGATCTGTCGCGATCGCTGAAGCGCAACCCCCCCGTCCCTCCTAGAGGCGAATGGAACGACTGAAACAAAGCTTTACTGATTACTGACCCCTGAAACTAGCGCCAGAGGAGAAAAACTCTTTTTTGCAGGTTAGATCGACCTGTTTCCCAAGCAACTATCCAATTTTCTCATACCCCATCGATCAGTCAAGTGAGATAAAATTTTTTAAAATTCTTAACAGAAAGATTATCGATTGTTTATTTTAGGAGAGTATCGGGGAATCATAGAGTTAAGAGTACCATGACAAAGAAAGAATATGAAAGCCAATTCGGCAAAATCCAAGCCTAATAATAATTGGCAGCATTTAGGGGCAGAGCTAGTCTTTACCCAGGATAGCTCAGGCAAGTACCTGTCTTTCTACTGGCAAGCCGCCGCCGAGTATGGGATCGCAGATGAAGAGATTATTGGCAGCTACCTCAAACAAACTCTAACTCCAGTTAACCTGAAAGCTTATAACGAGAGAATTAAACGGGTATTAGAACGACGCATTCCCGAACACTGTCACTGCCTATTTCAATATAAGGGTCAGTCTTTCCCTTTTGAATTGACGATCAGCCCTATCCTAGCAAAAGAGGGTCAGCCGCAAGCGGTTTTAGTCATGGGACGTTTATTGAGCGCAACAGAAATTGACCTAGCCGCCAATAGCGATCTTCCCCCTCATCCGGGGCCCTACCAAAAACTTCTGACCAATATTGCCCGTAAGATTCGTCGCACCTTATATCTGACAACCATTTGGCAGCAAACAGTAGATAGCATAGGAGAAGCACTGCAAGCCAGCCGATGCCTGATGATAGCTTACGCTCCCAAGCAAGAGCATCTGGATGTCAAAGCCGAATATTGCCAAAAACCTTTTCAGTCGATGCTGGGATATCGGTTAGATTGCAAGTCCGAGCCATATTGGAAGCAAGCGCTTGCCCAGCGAGAACCCGTCATCGTCGAACAACTCGTTCAAGATAGATTTCAGGCAAAATCGATCTTAGTCGTTTCCACTTTTTATCAAAATCAACGCAATGGTTTGATTTGTCTTCAGCAGTGCGATCACTACCGTTATTGGACTCCAGCAGAAATCGAGTTGATCCAAGAACTCGCCGATCAAGTCGGAACTGCGATCACCCACGCAACCCTTTACAAAGAACTCGAACAAGCGACTTTAGCAGCAGAAGAAGCCTCTCGCCTCAAAAGTGAATTTCTTGCCAGCACGACCCACGAACTGCGAACGCCTCTCAATGGAATCATCGGATTTCTCAAGCTAATTCTCGATGGCATGGCAGACGATCCCAAGGAACAACGAGAATTTATTGAAGAGGCTTATAAATCCTCGCTTCATCTCCTTAACCTGATCAATGACATTTTGGATCTTGCCAAAATCGAAGCTGGCAAAATGGACTTAGAATTGGGTGCTGTCGAGCTAGACGAGTTATTCCAAGCGGTGGACAACTTTACCCGTCTGCAAGCACAGCAAAAAAATCTCAGCTTTAAAATTAAATATCCGCAAACGCTTATCCCTGTCATTCTCTATGGGAACTATCAACGTCTGTTGCAAGTAATGTTGAATTTAGTAGGGAATGCCATTAAATTTACTCATGAAGGGGGAATCGTTGTCAGTGCAGAAATTGTTAAGAAAAAAGTGAAACATCACAATCAAGAGTTTCCTGGTATGGTTAAAATTAGCGTTGCCGATACGGGAATTGGCGTTTCGCTAGAAAAACAAGCCAAGCTCTTTGAAAAGTTTGTACAAGTTGATGGCTCTCGTACTAAAGCTTATGGCGGAACGGGTTTGGGGCTAGCTATTTCCCAAAAACTGGTAGACGCAATGGGAGGACAAGTGGACTTCTACAGTATGGGAGAAGGCTTGGGTTCGACGGTAACTTTTACCGTTCCTCTCTATCAAATGCCAGTTATGAAAAGTATTCAGTCGGTCAAAACTTCTTTTGAGCTTGCCAGTTAGTATCAGTTGTCAGTAATCAGTAATCAGTGATTGGGGATTAGTGATTGGTGACTGGCTAGATTTTCTTATTTTGGATTACTTAGCACCGAAGCGATCGCACTCCTCTTAGCGCTACGATGAAATTAGCTGCAATTTAACCATAGTAAATTGAGGTCAATCATGTCATTAGCACTAACTCCAGATAATGTCGAGCAAGTCCTAGATGAAATGCGCCCCTACCTAATGGCAGATGGCGGAAATGTCGAATTAGTAGAAATCGATGGCCCTATCGTTAAACTTCGCTTACAGGGCGCTTGTGGCTCTTGTCCCAGTTCTACCATGACTTTGAAAATGGGAATTGAACGCCGCCTTAGAGAAATTATCCCCGAAATTGCTGAAGTAGAGCAAACTTTATAACTTCTAAAATTGAGTCATTGGTTGTTAGTCTTAAGTTGTATAACTGATAGCTAATAACTAATGACGATTGAGATAAATTTTTTAACTTAGTCCCGCAAATCTCACAAAAAATCGAGCCAAGTGATGAACGCTTTATTGCCTAGATTTTTGAAAGTCGCTTACCGAAAAGAACCGATCTCTAGTTTTATTCTGATTATGGGGGCAGTAGATGCGGTAATTGGCGGTGTCGGCGGACGCTGGAGTTTACTTTCGTTTGGGCTAGCGATCGCAGTCTTAGCCGCTTTGCTGCGGTGGTGGCAAATCCAAAAAGCTCAAGCTGCAATGGTTGAAGACACTCCCAGACATTTTTTGCCCCCTAGTTCATCTCGACCTCCATTACCCATGTTGACCAGCGAAAAACGCCATCGATGAGTTCAACTGCTACATCTACTCAATGGCTAAAAATTGGCGAGGTTGCTGCCCAAAGCGGCCTGCCGGTAAAAACCATTCGCTATTATGAAGATCTCGGTTTACTCGCTCCCTCGGTGCAACGAACGCGCTTTAACTATCGTCTCTTTCACGAATCCGTTTTTAATCGGCTAGCCTTTATCAAGCGATCGCAATCTTTGGGACTCAGCCTCAATGAAATTCAAAAAATTTTGACAGTTCACGATCTTGGAGAATTACCCTGTGGAATGGTCAAAGAACTTCTGTTGCACAAGCTAGAAGCCATCCAGGGACAAATAGAAGCATTAGAAATTCTTAAATCTGAGTTGCAAGGGATACTATCGGGTTGGCAAGACGTGCCTTCCCATGAGAAAATCGCCCAAACAATCTGTCCCAATATCCAGTCACAGTTATGAAATTTAGGGGCGAAAGTCAAAAAAATTCCCTTGTCTGGACGCTAATCCTAGCGATCGCGACTATTCTGATTAGCGGACGCGAAATTTCTGCACAAGCTCAACCCTCTCCCACTAGCCCAGAACCAACCCCAGAGACCGAACAAATCTTCCCCGCCAGTCCCTGGAGGAGGGCGCAGAAAATTCGGACTCTCATAGGTCACCTCACAGGAATCGATTCTCTTGTTTTTACGACCGACGGAAAAACGCTAATCAGTGGCGGTAGTGACAATGAGGGACTCGTGCGATTTTGGTCTGTTAGTTCGGGTGAAAAACTAGAGGAGTTTCGAGGTCAACAGACAGACGTGCTGACGCTGGTAGTGACTCCTGATGGGGAAACTCTAATCAGTAGCGGCACGGATGGAATTATTAACCTCTGGAGTTTAATTCCCCCAGAAGGCGAAGACGAGGTATCTTTTGAAAAAGAATACAG
>CAYTUO010000311.1:0-5786 GCA_964441015.1 uncultured Pleurocapsa sp. | reverse complement strand
CTGACTATGTAATTGTCAATACTTGTAGTTTTATACAAGCCGCTAGAGAGGAATCCGTTCGCACCTTAGTCGAACTAGCGGAAGCTAACAAAAAAATTGTGATTTCTGGCTGCATGGCGCAGCATTTCCGCGAACAATTGCTAGAAGAACTACCAGAAGCCGTTGCGATCGTCGGAACCGGAGATTATCATAAAATCGTTGAGGTCATCGAACGAGCCGAGGTAGGCGAACGAGTCAAAGAAGTTTCCGCTCAACCAACCTATATCGCTGACGAAAGCACTCCCCGTTACCGCACAACCCCCGAAGCAGTCGCTTACTTGCGGGTAGCTGAAGGATGCGATTATCGCTGTGCCTTTTGTATTATTCCCCATCTACGAGGCAATCAGCGATCGCGTTCCATCGAATCCATCGTTGCAGAAGCCCAACAATTGGCAGAACAAGGCGTACAGGAAATTATTCTGATCTCCCAAATCACGACCAACTATGGGTTAGACTTATACGGGGAACCAAAGCTAACTGAACTCCTGCGGGCACTCGGAAAAGTTGATGTTCCTTGGATTCGGATGCACTATGCCTATCCAACGGGATTGACTCCCAAAGTAATCGAGGCCATTCGAGAAACCCCCAACGTTCTGCCCTATCTAGATTTGCCCTTACAGCACTCCCATCGGGATATCCTCAAAGCGATGAACCGTCCCTGGCAAGGGCACGTCAATGATGCAATTATCGAACGCATCAAAACGTCGATTCCAGAGGCTGTCTTGCGGACGACCTTTATCGTCGGCTTTCCTGGAGAGACAGAAGAAAACTTTGCACATTTAGTTGATTTTGTCAAGCGCCACGAATTCGATCACGTCGGAGTCTTTACCTTCTCACCGGAAGAAGAAACCCCAGCCTATAGAATGCCTAACCAAGTTCCTCAAAAAATTATGGAGGAACGGCGCGATCTTTTAATGCAAGTGCAACAACCCATCTCTGAAAAGAAAAATCGAGCTTGTGTCGGACAAACCGTTGACGTATTGATCGAGCAAGAAAATCTGGAAACAAATGAATTTATCGGGCGATCGGCTCGTTTTTCCCCAGAAGTAGACGGAATAGTTTACGTTCATGGAGAAGGGGCACTCAACTCAATCGTTCCTGTTCAAATTACTGACTCCGATACTTACGACCTCTATGGCGAAGTTGCCTGGGACAATTGAAATGGCTTGAACTTGTATAAATTGGCTAGATCTCGATAAATTCAGAGCCAATTCTCATTTTTCAGAAAAAAAACAAACTAACAATCAATAACGCCTAATTATGACTATTTCCTTTCAAAACTTAGGATTATCAGACGCTAGAGTTCAGCAATTAGAAAATTTAGGTTTTACTAATCCTACAAATATTCAAGCCCAGGCAATTCCTGTGCTACTAGAAGGTCGCGATGTCGTCGGTCAATCCCAAACAGGAACGGGGAAAACCGCAGCCTATTCACTCCCGTTATTAGACCTAATCGATGGGCACAATTCTGCCGTACAAGGGTTGATTTTAGCGCCGACCAGAGAATTAGCCCAACAAGTTGCCGAAGCGATTAAAGACTTTACTAGCGATCGCCGACTCTACGTCCTCACCGTCTATGGCGGTCAATCGATCGAACGGCAAATTCGCAGCCTCGAAAAAGGCGTTCATATCGTTGTAGGCACTCCAGGACGAGTGATCGATTTGCTAGAGCGTCGCAAACTCGTGCTAAACCAACTCCGCATGGTCGTACTCGACGAAGCTGATGAAATGCTGAGCATGGGTTTTATCGACGACGTGAAGAAGATCCTGCAACAAACGCCAGCAACTCGTCAGACAGCTTGTTTCTCGGCAACTATGCCGCGAGAAATTCGAGAGCTAATCAATCAATTCTTGAAATCTCCCGTCACTGTTGCGGTAGAACAGCCTCAAGCGGCTCCTGCTAAAATCGAGCAGCACGTTTATATGGTTCCCCGTGGTTGGACGAAATTGAAAGCGCTTCAACCAATTTTAGAAATAGAAGCCCCAGAATCGGCAATTATCTTTGTCCGTACCAAGCAAACAGCAGCCGAACTGACCAGCAAATTGCAAGAAGCGGGTCAAACTGCCGATGAATATCACGGCGATCTGAGTCAAATTCAACGGGAACGACTGGTACAGCGTTTTCGAGATGGAAAAGTTCGTTTAGTAGTGGCGACTGATATTGCTGCACGAGGTCTAGATGTCGAAAATTTGACCCACGTAATTAACTACGACCTACCGGATAATACGGAAACTTACATTCACCGCATCGGCCGCACGGGACGAGCAGGTAAGACGGGAACGGCAATTTCTTTAGTAGAACCCGTTGATCGCCGACTGCTTCGACAAATCGAACACCGCCTCCGTCAAAGCATAGAAGTATGCCAGATTCCCAATCGCTCCCAAGTAGAAGCCAAGCGCCTAGAAAAACTGCAAGCGCAGATTAAGGAGTCTTTGGCAGGGGAACGGATGGCTTCTTTCTTGCCAATCGTCAATGAATTAAGTGCCCAATACGATCCGCAGGCGATCGCGGCAGCAGCGTTGCAAATGGTGTACGACCAAAACTGTCCTAACTGGATGAAAACTGACTGGGAAGTTCCGGCGGCGGGGGCGTTACCCAAACCCAATACCAAGCAACGCAAATTCAACAAACACAATCGTTCCTCAGACCGAAAGCCTGTCATTCAAAATCCAATACGCTAATAAATTTGATTAAATAGTAGCGAGTATTTTTAGCGGTTTCCTCAGTGGGGAATCGCTAAACTTTTTAGGGCAAGGGAAGGTAATTGATGAATCGAAATGAATCTTTTTTAGAAGTCCAATTTCCTCAAGAATGGGTAGAGCAGTTTGAGATGCTGGCTCTTCAGACTGGACGGACAGTTAGCGAACTCGTTCGAGAGGCGATCGCTCAATACTTAGGCATTTCCGAGCAACCATCTTCTCAAAGATTAGAGCAATTAAGCGCTGAGTTCAAAACTTTCCAAGCCGAGTTAGCCGAGTTAACCCAAAAAGTGAATGCTCTTTCGGGATACTCTCATCTAGTAACAACACTAAGCGTTCGCTTAACAACGTTGGAGGGAATGGTTGCCCAAAGTCCTCCGAATCAGTCGATCCCCTCATCGTCATTTCAACTAATCGATGAAGATGAAGACGATTATGACGAACCCGATGAAATTCTCACGGATTTCTTCCCGCGTTAAGAGCGATCGCGTTTGCTTGCTCGCAGAAAGAACAAATCTGACCGATGGAACGTCACAGGAAAGTCAGAAAAATCTTAAAACCTACGCAGGTGAATCATTATTCTCAATTCTTTTTTAGGTCGAATGGCGTAAAGTTTGCCCTATCGATGTGGTTGCTGAGTCGAGGGCTAATTCTCTTAGCGATGTTAGGCATTGCCCCTTTATTACCAGCGCCGCCAGGTGGCATTAAAGCCGAATTGGGTTGGGAGGTTTTCTCTGCCTGGGATAGCGAACATTACCAGCAGATAGCGATTTCTGGCTATAGTTACGCGAACGATACTTTTGGGGCGGATGTTGCTTTTTTTCCTCTCTTTCCTTTCGCTACCCGTGCCGTTATGAGTCTTGGTTTACCTTTTGAAATAGCAGGTACGCTCATCAACAATTTGGCCTTTCTTGGAACATTGATTCTTCTGTACGGGTGGGTAGAAAAACGCCATAATCCCAAAGTCGCGCGATGGGCAACGGCAGCTTTAGCATGGTGTCCGTTTTCCCTGTTTGGAACAGTTATCTATACTGAAGGGGTATTTTTATTTCTGAGTACGGCTGCGTTGCGATCTTTCGATAACGAGGAGTATAGTTGGGCTGCCTTTTGGGGTGCATTAGCAACTGCAACTCGAATCGCGGGATTAGCTTTGATCCCTGCTTTTTTGATAGCAGCTTGGCGAGAAAGACGACCTTTAATCGCTTATCTTGTTGGTATTGCTAGCGGAATTGGGATTTTAGGTTATAGCCTATTCTGTTGGCTTCGATTTGGGGAACCCCTTGCCTTTCTGATTGTCCAGCGACGAGAATGGCAGCCAGAGCAAGCGTTTTGGGGGCAGGGTTGGATACGGATGCTAACAGAAATTTCTCTTGGGCCTGCGAACTGGAATAAGGGTGCGATCGCAGATCCTTGGTATCCGCTTGTTTTTATTTTCATTTGCAGTTTAGGTTATTTTTTGTGGCGATCGCGAGATAAATGGGGAGAAATTAGAACAGGTTATGGTTTTTGTTTTTTAATTCTTTTACTCTGGATTCTGGCTGGAAATCCATTGATTAATACAGCAATGGTGTTGGGTGGCGCTTATTTGCTTTGGTATGCACGCCAGAAAATGAGTCGTGTTGCCCTATATTATGGCTTTTTTAGTTGGGCAATTATCTTGAGTTCTGGCAGAACCACATCCGCAGAGCGGTATATTTATGGAATTGTTGCGATCGCTATTGCTTTTGGGGTGTTGTTATCTCGTTATCCTCGTTGGGGATATACAACAATAGGATTTTTTACGTTACTTTTAGCACTATATGCTATTCGTTTTTCACAACATTTATGGGTCGCTTAGTATCAGTTATCAGTTATCAATTCTGGAAATGCTAATTAAAAAATATAAAAATGATTTGATTATTATAATTAGTATCCTTACAGCCTTTCTGCTACGTCTTAGTTTAATTCCTTTTCGTTCCTTGGATTTCACGGGTTTTTTAGAGCCTTGGTATAACTTCATCATTAATCATGGGGGGTTTAAAGCCTTGCAGTATAACTTTGCTAACTATAATCCTCCTTATCTTTACTTGATGGTATTGGCGAGTTATCTTTTTTCAGGCTTTTCTAATATTTTTGCGATTAAGTCAATCTCAATTACTTTTGATTTTATTAGTGCTTTTTTGGTTTATAAAATTGTTAGACTTAAGTATCCTCAAAGCAAAATTCCTATTTATGCTGCGATCGCATTCTTGTTTGCCCCTACTGTTTTTATCAATAGTGCTTTCTGGGGACAATGCGACGTTATCTATACAACTGGTTTGCTTGCCTGCATTTACTATGTATTAATTAAGCGAGAACTGTTAGCATTTGTTTGTTTTGGATTAGCATTTTCTTTTAAACAACAAGCTATCTTTTTAATACCCTTACTTTTAATTCTAGCTTTTAAAAAAATTGTTTCCTGGAAGTCATTTTTAGTAATTCCTGCAATTTATTTATTGACGCTTGTACCAGCTTGGCTAGCAGGAAGACCCTTGAAAGAATTATTATTAATTTACTTTGCTCAAGCCAATACCTATCAGGACTTAAGTAAAAATGCTCCAAATATTTATATGTGGCTTCCTGATAGTTTGTATCATATTTTTGTACCAATAGGCTTAATTTTTACAGCCTTTTTAATCTTTATTTTTTCTCTCGCAATCTATAAATCAAAGGTGAAACTAGAGCAAGACATAATCATATATATCTCTTTAATATCTACCTTGCTTATGCCTTACTTTCTTCCTAAAATGCATGAGAGATATTTTTTTGTAGCCGATGCTGTTTCTCTGATTTTTGCTTTTTATTTTCCAAAATATTTTTATATCCCTATCGTAATTATTTTATCTTCTTTATTTAGTTACACTCCCTTTCTTTTCGATAAACCAATCGTATCTTTATATGTTTTATCTCTAGTTTTGTTTACTATATTAATTATTTTACTTGTCCATTTCAATCGAATTATTCACGAACAAAAAGCAGCTATTGTGAAAAAATCAGTGCTTCAGCGATTGTGAAAAAATGAGTAATCC
>CAYTUO010000310.1:0-5795 GCA_964441015.1 uncultured Pleurocapsa sp. | reverse complement strand
AGTTTATCCCTCCTATTCTAATGCTCAAAATTTTTCTAGATATACCATTAATTCTCAAGCAATCAATGAAGTTATCTATCTAGGAATCTTTCCTGGTGAGCGCAAAAACTACTCAGAATCTGCCAGAGAAAAACTAAAAATACCCGAATCGAGTTTTGTCTTTGGAATGGTGGCTAGAGGTATCCCAGAAAAAGGGTGGTCAGAAGCCATTCAAGCCTTTACATTAGCCTGTAATTTAACCGAGAAAGAATTACATTTAATTCTGGTAGGAGATAGCGAGCATCTATCCACTTTAAGACAATCTTTAGACGCTAAATTAAATTCTAAAATTCATTTTGTCGGTTATTCCTCAGAACCCAATTATTGGATTGATAGTTTCGATATTGGTCTTCTGCCAACTTATTTTTTAGGGGAAAGTCTTCCTATGTCAATTATTGAATATTTATCTTTGGGAAAACCCGTGATTGCAACTAACGTAGGGGGAATTCCTGAAATGATTGCGTATCAAAAACAACAAGCTGGAGCGATCGTTGACTTAACTCCAGAAGGTAAAGCTAACGTTAATTCAATGGTTCAAGCTATGCTAAGGTACGTTAACAATCCTGAATTATTGAAACAACATTCAAGCTTAGCTAAGCAAGCCTTTGAGAAGTTTAAAATTGAACAATGTTTAGAAAATTATGAAAGTTTATTTAAAAAAGTTTTAACTTATAAAAGTAACCCGAAAACTCAAGGAAATTGAGATAGTTTTCTTCAATCAATAGGATTCTCGACTATGTACGTTGTTGGCTACCCTAAATCAGGTAATACGTGGTTTTGCTATCTTTTGTCATACTGCCTAAATAGCGAATATGAAGATGCAGATGCGCCAGGAGTTCATGCAAGAGGACAAATTCGAGAGTTACTTGATGGAAATTTACCGCATCAAAGCTATCAAAATAAACTAGGAATGATTTTAAAAACTCACCATTTAAATTTTGAGAATCTAGAAAATCATCCTATTGTTTATATAGTTCGCGATGGAAGAGATGTCCTGGTTTCCTATTACTTTTTTAAATACTACTATCAAAGACAAAAACAATCGAATCAAAAAAACCTTAAAGAAATACTTAAAGAATTTAAATTAGATGTAGTTTTAAATACTCCTTTACGGTCTTATCATTTTTCTAATTTTGTAAAAACTTATACTAAAGAGTGGAAAAAACATATCGAAAAAGGGATAAAGAAAAATCCAGTAGCCATTGTACGTTATGAAGACTTAACGGCTAAACCCCATGAAACATTGAGCGATTTAATGGATAAATTGCAAGTAAAAGTAGAACCAGAAGTCATTCAACGATCTATTGAGCTATTTAGTTTTACAACGCTTTATCAGCGACAAAAAGGTGTAGAAAATAACACATCTTTTTATAGAAAAGGAATTGTAGGAGATTGGAAAAATTATTTTTCGGCTAGCGATAACGCCTATTTTCAAGAGATAACTGGCGCTCTATTAAAAACATTAGGATACCAATAGATAAATGAAAGTTTTACACATCAATCAATCTGATAAAAGTGGAGGAGCAGCTATTGCGGGTTATCGCCTACATCAAGGATTACTAGATCAAGGGATTGACTCGCGTTTATTAGTTGGACTTCGTAAAACTAAAACACCCCTGGTAGATACAATTCCGCGCAAGTTTAATATAGAAGGAAAAATTGCCGATCTAACTCGACCGAGAGGACTAAATTATCTTCAGTATATTGGAACCTTCGATATTCCTAAACACGAGTTTTATCAAAATGCAGATATTCTCAACTTTCATAACCTGCATAACGGGACTTTTAACTATCTAGCTATTCCCTCATTAACTAAGAACAAACCTGCGGTTTATACCCTTCACGATATGTGGAGTTTTACCGGACATTGTGCCTACAGTTTTGATTGCGATCGCTGGAAAATAGGCTGTGGAAAATGTCCCTATCCGAATACTCATCCAGCTATTCAAAAAGATAATACTCGTATCGAATGGAAGCTAAAAAACTGGGTTTATAGTCGAGCCAACTTAACCATCGTCACCCTCAGTCGTTGGCTAACAGAGCAAGCGCAACAGAGTATGCTCAACCGCTTCCCCATCTATCATATTCCCAATGGCATCAATACGACAGTCTATCAACCGCTTGATCGCGAACAATGTAGAGCCATACTAGACATACCCAAAGATAAAAGAATACTGATGTTCGGAGCCGAAAGCTTAAAAGATCCGCGTAAAGGAGGCGATTTGGTACTCAAAGCTCTTTTGCAGTTGCCAGACTCTTTGAAGGCAGAAACTATACTGTTAACCATCGGTCATGGTGGAGAAGAGATTGCTGAAACTGTTGGGATGAACATAATGGATCTTGGCTATCTCAGCAACGATCGCTTGAAGTCAATTGCCTTTTCTGCGGCTGATGTATTTATTTTTCCCTCTCGTGCAGATAATCTTCCTCTAGTGTTACAAGAAAGTATGGCGTGCGGCACCCCGATGGTATCGTTTAAAATTGGTGGCATTCCCGATTTAGTTCGTCCTGGCGTGACGGGTTATTTAGCTCAACCCGGAGATACTCAAGATTTTGCTCAAGGCATCATCCAACTTCTAGAAGACGAGAATTTACGAAATTGTATGCGTGAACATTGCCGATCGATCGCCTTAGAAGAATATTCTTTAGAATTACAAGCCAAGCGCTACATTGAATTGTATCGTCAAATTCTTTAAGTGTTTTCTCAATTTATCCATGATTAGCGTTATCACACCAGTTTACAACGGCGAGAAATTTATTGAATCTTGTATAAAAGTTGTTATTGAGCAAAACTGTCCCGATCTCGAACACATTCTTGTCGATGGTGGCTCAACAGATAAAACCGTAAAAATTATTCAAGAATATGCTCAAAACTATTCTCATATTCGTTGGATTTCTGAAAAAGATAAAGGACAGTCAGATGCCTTAAATAAAGGAATCGCTATGGCAAAAGGCGATATTTTAGCAATTCTAAATGTTGACGATTTTTATGAGCCAAATGTTCTCAATCGCGTCTTAGAAATTTTTAAAACGCTTCCAAATCCCAGTCTTGTTGTTGGTAATTGTAATATTTTAGGAGAGGGCGATCGCCTAATTAACGTTCAAAAACCCTCGAAACTTACTCTGTATGATTTCATCCAAGGTTATGAAATCAGTCCTCCTCCTGCCAATCCTTCTGCTTATTTTTATCATAAATCGTTGCACGAGCGAGTCGGGTTATATAAAGTAGAAGAACATTATTCAATGGATACCGATTTTCTGTTTAAAGCCGTGCAAGTAGCTAATGTAAGATATGTCGATGAGACTTGGGGAAATTTTCGATATGTTAGAGGAACTAAGAGTTTTGATAATGCTGCCAACGGAAATTTTCAAAAAGATTATCAAAAAACGATCAGAAATTATATAAAAGATTTGCCGTTATCTCAGCGAATATCAATGTATTGGAAATGGAACATTTTAACTAGAATACAATATGTTTCTCGCCATCCTGAAGAATTATTTTCCTTAATTATTAAGAAAATAAATAGGTTATGAGTATCGAATTATAAAAGATTCTCTCTACAAAGAGAAAACAGAATAATGGAAGCTTAAATATGAGATTACTAGTAATATTTCCGTCTACTATTCGCGGCGGTGCTGAAGAACACGCCTTAACCCTTGCTGAGGCCGCAGTAAAAAAAGGTTGGGAAGTCCATGCAGCTTTCCCCAAAAGTGAGGAAACAGCATCTTTAATAGAAGATTTTCAAACAGCAAGGGTAACTTACCATCCACTAGATATTGCCGATACCAATGTTCGCGAATTAAAAAAAGTAGGCAATTATTTGCCGCAATTAGCTCGAACGATCGCGTTTCTCCTCAAAATAAAACCAGATGTAATACAATTAAATCTTCCTTATCCCGATCGCGGTTTGGGTTGCCTACTTGCCTGCGGACTTTTAAAAATACCAACAGCCGTAGTATTCCAATTAGTTCCTCCTCAATTTTCCTTGACTCCCACCATGTTAAAAGTGCATGATTGGGCAAGAGGTAGAAATCAGCAGTGGATAGCTCTTTCTGAAAACAATCGTCAGTTAATCTCTGATTTCTTCGAGATTCCTAAAAACCAGATACTTCGTATTTACAATGGCACAAAAGTAGCGTCTGATTCGAGCGACAGTACTCCTGAAGAAATTGCCAAGTTACGCTCCCAAGTTCGTCAGGAACTTAATTTACCTGAAACTAGCAAGCTTTTGTTGACAGTAGGTCGCTTGAGCGAGCAAAAAGGCTATCGCGATATCGTTCCGATTGTTGCCCAGATTGTTAGCGAATTTCCCAACGTAAAATTTCTCTGGGTTGGAGAAGGAGAAGAACGAGAATCGCTAATCAAAAAAGTGAAAAAATATGGTGTTGAAGACCATGTATTGTTTTTAGGATATCGCTCTGACGTTCCTAGATTATTAAAAGCTGCCGATCTATTTGTCTTTCCAACCTATTACGAAGGTGGTCAATCTTTTGCCCTGGCTGAAGCAATGGCTTATGGGTTGCCGATTGTCTCCTCAGATGCGAGCGGAATTCCAGAAATTGTTGAAAATAAAATTCACGGTCTTCTTTGTCCGGTTGGAAATCGCGATCGCTTGCTTGAATCTATTCTCTGGGCGCTGAGACATCCTGACGCGATGCAAGAGATGGCTCGCCAAGGAAAATTACGCGCTCAAGATTTTTCTGAAGAAAAGATGGTAAAAGAATATTTGAATTTATGGCAGAAGATGAATAGTCGTTAGTCAACTAACAGGAGTTTAACACCGTGCCTACTACATCAGAAACAGAAATCAAAGAACTTAAAGAGCTTATTGTTACTCGGTTTGACAAGTTAGAAAACAAAGTAGAAAAAATGGCTGAAGATGTCGTTCAACTCAAAGTTGACATGGCAACCGTCAAAACTAAACTCGATGGGCTAGATAGTGATGTCAAAGACATTAAAGGGACTCAAAAAGCCCAGATATGGACGTTAATTACGACAATTATGGCAGCTATTCTTGGTATTCTGGTCGCTCTTGGTAGATTTGTCTTTTTATCAGCCAATCCTTAGTTAAAAATTAAAAATTATAATTGATTTTCTTCTAACGAGATTGATGAATAATTAAACGATTTCCCGCCGGATCGTAGACATAAATTTCTCTTCCATGAGAAGCCATATGAATTTCGCCTGGGGGCGGATATCCCATGTTAGTCAAATGGGCGATCGCGCCTTCTAAATTGTCCACTTCCAAACACAAACTCATCCCACTTCCAACCGAATTGGCAAATTCTTCTTGGTGACTTTTCTTTGGGTAAAAAATTCCCAATCGCAAACCCGTTAACTGAAATTCAGCATAAACATTAGGGAAATACGACTTGGGATTTTGTTCTAAGAATTGAGAGTAAAATTGAACCAGTCCCTCAAAATCAATGGCAGCTAGGACAACAAAAGCATCGGCGTATTGAAAAGTCATTTTTGCAAATTCATCATAGGTAGTGCGAGCAAGATGCTCGCTAATATTAAGTCCGTTTAATTAGTGGTAATAACCTTCTAACCTTTATTCTTTTTCCTTCCTTCTGCATAGCTGCATAGCTGCTATATATCACGATCGCGCCACTCATCCAAATCAGGGACATCTACCCAACAGCGCTTTTCGTTCGATTGGTGCGTCAAATCCATCAACAATTGAGAATACATCCCCTCCCGCAAAGAAGGAACCAAAGATTCTCCTGCATCGATCGATTCAACGAGGCGATCG
>CAYTUO010000309.1:0-5809 GCA_964441015.1 uncultured Pleurocapsa sp. | reverse complement strand
GTGGATTTTTCTTCTCTATTTGCCTTTTGGCGGTACTATCACTTACTCCATTGCCTATCTCTATAAAGCTGTCAACGGTAACAGTATTGCTTACAAAAGTATTGATTATTTCCTGTTTCATCTTGCCAAAGATGCTATTTACTTTCCCGCGCTCATTGGTGTGATTATTTCTAGTCAATCGCTTCAGAAACTCCAACTCATTGCAAAACCCTTGATTTTGGCTCTTTTTGGCTTATTGATAGCGTGTTTGCTGACGTTGCTATTTATCAATCTTCCGCAACAGCTTGCAACTCCTCACAGTAAAGCTTTGCTAGTAGGACTGATCAGCCTAAAAACTCTAATTGGCTATACTCCTCTAATTTTGTGTGGCTACTACCTCATCCGCAATCAACAAGACTTATTTCTGCTCAATCGCTTGTTGGTTATTCTGACTTTAATTTGCTGTGGATTGTGTTTTATTCAGTATTTCTTACTCGTTCAAGGAATTTGCCCAGGTAATAGTCTTTTGCCCGAACCAGCCTATTCGAGAGCGACTCTACTGGCTCGGTGTTTTGTCGGCGGGTCTCTACTCTACAATCCTGACAAAGGTTTAATCCGTTTACCAGGAACGTTTGTTGCTCCCTGGCAGTGGGGTTGGTTTCTCATTTCTAACAGTTTTTTTGCCTATGGAGCGAGTCTCAGCGATCCGTCACGACGTTGGCGATGGATTAGTTGGATCGCCGTAGGTACGCTCTTGGCTACTGCAACCATTAGCGGTCAAAGAGTCGCTTTTCTCTGCATTCCGATTATTTTCCTTGTTTTATTGTTGCTAACCGAGTCAAACAGAAAACAGCTTCCTCTCAAGTTAGGCGCGATCGCGTTTCTGGGGATTTTAACGTTCGCAAATATCGAAGAAGTTCGGGCGCAATTTAATAGTTTAGTTGGTCGCTGGAATTATGCTCCCCCTGTTCAGTTCGTATTCGGTCAATTTCATTGGGTACTAGCCCAACAGAGTGGATGGTTGGGCAGGGGTTTAGGATGGGCGACAAATGCTGCCCGTCGCTTGGGCGATACTGTCTTAATAGAGACGTTCTACGCTAAATTGCTCTACGAAATCGGTTGGCTTGGCACTATATCTTTTTTAGTCGTAGTTTCTGTCGTGATCGTACTCAGCTTTAAAGCTTATCAATCGCTCCAGACTCCCTCTCTGCGACGTTTAGCAATTTGTTTTTGGGTATTTATTGTGTTTATCGGCTACAACACTTATTACTACCCCCTAAGCGTCGATCCAGTAGGGGTGTATTATTGGTTGATTGCTGGAGTCATGCTTAAATTACCAGAATTGGAGCGGCAAGAAAATCTATAGGAAAATGATTAAGGACTAATGACTAGCGAGCGGGACGCTGGCACTACAGGACTTATGAATAATTCTCAAATCCAAGTAATCGGCAAACTAGGAGATAACATTAAATGGGAAGCGTCAGTCATCGGTTGTGTTTCTGCATCTAATACCTGCTCAACTCGTTGATAGATAGCTTCTGCTTCTGCCCAAGAATTGCCGATACAGGTTAATCCGACCTTGCCAAACTCAGACAATGCCCCCATTAAATGAAAAACTGTTCCAGTTTTACTACTGCTGTCAAAGTGCAGGTGATGTTTGGCAATAATATCCATCAAATCATTGGGGAGCAATCCTTGATAGTGTGGTTGTTGTAAATTGTCAGAGGCAATATAATATTTTTCCTTATCATGTTGACTATAGAATAGACCCGTTGCCGGATCGTAATTCCCGTTCGTCAGTAATTTCAGTGTCATGAAGGGATGGGTTGTTCCTCCTTTACGCAAATTGATTTCTATGGCTTGAAGTTCCCATTCCTCTACCTCTCCCGAACGACGGACAGCAACAAAATCTACCCCATAGCGTTCCATCGCTCCCCGTCTGGCAAGCGCTTGCCCAATTTTCATTCCCAATTCTTGCAGGCGCAACCGATAGGCATCATCTGCTGGAAAGCGACAACCCAGATAAATTTGACCGTCAGGGCCGCCGAGAATTTGATCGTGGGTGGAAAGAATTTCTACTTTTCCTGTGGGAGTAATATAGCCTTGGACACTGGGCGATCGCTTTTCTTCTCCTTCAATAAATGCCTCCACTATCGCTCCTAGTTCGGGAATGCGACTAGAAAAACTCTCCCAGGTTTCCTCTTTGGCTTGAAAGCTCAGATGTTTTAGATGTTCGCGCACTACAGCCATTCTCTGAGCTTGGGTTGCGCGTCCTGGCGCTATCCACTGAATGGGACGCAAGTCAAGGATGGCGTTTCCTTCTCCAGAGAAGCCTTCATTGAGTTTAATCACTATTCGTTTTAATTGAGGTTGGCGTTCCCAGAGTTGGACAGCTTCTAAAACGAGGTCTTCAACGGTTGTGACGCTGAGACTGCCGTCGGGATGGGGAATTGCACACTCAGCAAAAATTTCTCGACTGCCGCTCTTTGACCCCCAATACAGCAATTCTGGACTGGAAGCTAGCAAGGGAATTCCCAGTTGCAGAGATAATTCGTATTCTAGCCAAGTCGAGTTAAAGCAAACCATATAGGACTTTTCTGGACGTAAGGCGTGCCGAATGCGCTCGATTAGGCGAGGACGTTCTAAAATTTTTTGGGTTAGGGGCTTGAAGGAGTTATCGTAGGTAGTCAGCAGCAAAAGGCGACTGCGAGCATGGGAAAAGGGAATTCCTGGTAATAGTTGTAAATAATAATCGACTATCATCGGTGCTAAAGGCTGCGCCGTGACGTAAACTAATCGAGTATGGGGATTTCGCAAGCGAATGAGCGAAAATAGCAGTCGTTCTTCGTAATGCAGAAAACCTGAAACCTTTTGTCCGACTCGCTGATCGATACTGAAGGAAGGAACGACCAAAATGTCGTAGTCGTCTGTGTCAAAATTATCCACGTTTTGCCAGAAATCCCGCAACTGATTTTGCAGTTGTCGAAATCGATCTGTCTGTTGGGAGATAGAATAATCCCAAGTCTGCATATCCTCAAGCGTCCTTCTACCTGCTATCAGTCATCATAGCCATTACCCAGCAAAATATTTTATCGAGTATCGTTTTCTTAATGTTCGGAAAAAAGAGGATTAGTGATTAGTGATTAGTGATTGGGAGATAAGCGCAAAATGTTATCCCAATTTCCCAGTCACCACTCACTAATCTAAAGAAAAACATTAAAGATTCTCTAGTTTTTTCAGTTTTAAGTAACTTCTGGCTATCCTGGAGATAGAGCTTGAAAATTCTTCCTCCATGTTATTTCACTCAGCAAATCTTTCCTACTGGATCTTGTTAGGTATAGGAGTTTCGTTATTTCTGTTAGTGATTTTTTCTGGTGGAGGAGATCATGACTTTGAGGTAGATGCAGATGTCGATCTCGATGTCGATGCCGATCTAGATGCTGGTGCTGATGGAAGCTTTGATTCTTTACAAATATTAGGATGGCTGGGGTTTGGTCAAGCTCCGCTCATGTTGCTTTTGGCAATCGATTTGAGTGTTTGGGGAGTGACGGGTTGGATACTGAATGTTTTCATTGGCAACCTAACAGGAACTATTCCAGTCAATTTGTTTGGACTGGGTGGAGGAATTTTAATTGCATCTTTTTCTATCAGTTTGTTTATCGGCAGTTTAATTTCCCGTCCGCTAGGCAAAATTTTTGCTTCTTTTGGAGAAGATGTCAGTAGCGATCGCTTCATTGGTTGTCTAGGAACTGTCACGTCTAAAAAAGTCCCTCACTTAGGCGAAGGAAAAATTGCTCAGGCTGATGTTTTCGATGCTTCTGGCAATCTCGTTACGATTGAGATCGCTTTACCAGATTGGGCAACAGCAATTCCCTATCGAGGACAAAAAATCATAATTATCGACAGACATACTGATACTTATATAGCCATTGCTAAAGATAGTTCTGATGAAGACAAATGGCTAGCTAACTCTAACACGCTTAAAGATTCGTAATAAGGAGTAAAATACTATGAAATTTTGGCTTACTTTTCTTCAGTCTTTGCCCGCGCTTCCTACCCCTGAATCCCTCGACAATCAATTAACAATTGGCAAAGATTACCAACTTCATACCAAACAAAATTTGCTATATCAAACTCTGCAAACCCATCCGAGTCATCCTACCATTGCTCAACTGGGAAGTTTAAATAGTATTTTGTTTTTTCCTAGTTTAATTGTCGGACTGCTGGTGTTATTACTGATCAGCATTTGGGCATATACAAGAGTTTATGTGATTACTCCCAATAACGAAGCTTTTGTCAGAACTGGAGGCGTATTTTGGAAGAGTAAATCTGTTATTCTCAACGGTGGCTGTATTGTTTTACCTGGATTTCACGAACTCACCCGCGTTCCTTTGCGAGAAATTTCCATTGATGTAGAACGAACTGGAAAGCTAGCAGTTCGCACTCAAGATTACTTGCGGGCAAATATGCGAGTGACATTTTATGTCTGTATTAACCCCAACAAAGATGATGTTTTAACGGCTGCTGCTCGTTTATCTAAACAGGGTAAAATTTCCGAAAATGATATTAAAGATGCCTTGGAAAAACGAGCCGATGATGCAATCCGTGCGGCAGCCAAGAAGAAAAGTATAGCAGAAATTGACTCGGATAAATTAGGCTTTGCCGATGAAGTTTTAAACCTGATTCAGCAAGATTTGAAGAAAGTCGGACTGACCTTGAATAATATCGCTATTTCAGAAATTGAAGAAAGCGATACTTACGATGAAAATAATTTCTTTGATGCTCAAGGCGTGCGCCTAAGAACTGAAACCATTCAACGCTCGATTCAACAAAAGCGGGAAGTAGAATTAAGCACTAAGGTGGTGATCGAACAGCGAGAACTACAAGCCGAAAAACAATCGCTAGAAATTGTCAAACAAAAAGAAGACGCTCAATTAACCCAGCAGAAAGAAATTGAGTCGCTAAAAGCTCAGAGAGAACGAGAAATTCAAGAAGCAAAAGACCAAGAAGCGGCTAAAATTGCCCGCAATAAAATTTTGCAAGAAAAAGCCGTTGAAGAAGAGAAAATTCAACAGCAACTCGCCGTGCAACAAAGTCAAATTGATGCCAATATTGCCCTAGAAGAACGCAATAAACAACTAAAAGTCGCTCAAACCCTGCAACGACAAGAGGCAGAAGTGGCCGAAATTACGCGCCAACAAACAGTAGATGCCTCTCGCTTGCGATCGCAAATCGAAGTGGCCCAAGCCGAACGAGAATCAAAAATCGCCCAAGAAGAAGCTGCGATCGCGATTGCTGAAAAAGAACAGGAACGGTTTGTCGCAGAAGCCGAAAAAGCTAAAGCAGAAACCGCCGTCATGACTGCCACAGAAGTTGAAAAAGCCGAACGGGAAAAACGCCTGTCGATCATTTCTGCCGAACAAGAAGCCCAAAAACGAGCCATTGGCGATCGCAACGTTGTAGAAATCGATGTCTTTCGTCGCAAGCGCCAAGCAGAAATCGCGCGTCAAGCAGCAGAATTAGAAGCCGAATCCATCCGCACCCTCGCCGATGCCAACCGTTACAAAACTTTAGCAGAAGCGGAAAGTAAACGGGCGCTGATCGAAGCCGAAAACGCTCTGAGCAATGCTAATCGCACGGCTGAACTGCTCAAAACCATTTGGCCAGAACTCGCTGAGCGATTGCCAGAAATTGTCAAAGCCTTAGCGCCTCAACCTGGCGTGTTGGGAGATGCCCGCATCTATGCCTTTCCAGCAAGCAATGGCAACAACGGCAAGGGCGTTTCTAGCGTTAACGATATCAATAAACTTTTGCTCTCGACTAGCGGGCT
>CAYTUO010000308.1:0-5825 GCA_964441015.1 uncultured Pleurocapsa sp. | reverse complement strand
TTGTACCAGCCGCCTTTGTCAATGCAGATAACCGCAATAGTTGGGTTTTAACAGTATAAATTCTATTGGGCGATCGCCAACCTTGGGCAACTCTTGTGGTTGCCCCTAGATCCTAAAAGATAAGTTTTATCCCTAAACTAATTACTAGAGAGAAACTTTGCGGGTTTGGGGTATGAAACGCATCGTCGTTATTACAGGGTTTGAATCGTTCAATGCTGACTTGTACCGAAAAGCAGCGCAGTTAGTAACTTCCCGATGTTCGGGGTTAGAAGTGCAGGTATTTAGCGATCGCTCTCTTGTCAGCGAACCAGAAAATATAGAAAATGCCCTTAAAGATGCCCAAGTCTTCTTTGCTAGTCTAATCTTCGATTACGACCAAGTAATGTGGTTGCGTCAGAGAGTGCAAGACATTCCTATTCGCCTCGTCTTTGAGTCCGCACTCGAATTAATGAGTCTCACGCAATTAGGCAAATTCTCTATCGGCGACCAACCTAAAGGAATGCCTAAACCCGTTCAATTCATCCTCAGCAAGTTTTCTAGCGGACGAGAGGAAGACAAACTCGCCGGATATATCAGCTTCCTAAAAACAGGCCCCAAACTCCTCAAATTTATCCCCGTGCAAAAAGTCCAAGACTTGCGTAACTGGTTAATTATTTACGGTTACTGGAATGCTGGCGGTTCGGACAATTTTGCCGCTATGTGTTGGACAATTGCCGAGAAATATTTGGGGTTAAAAGTAGGAGACATCCCCGAACCTATCGAAACTCCGAATATGGGATTGCTGCATCCCGATTATTCTGGGTATTTCACCTCTCCTCGCGAGTATTTGCAATGGTATCAAAACAATTCAAAATTCACCCAGCAAAATTCAAAATTGTCTATTGTTGGAATTTTACTTTATCGCAAGCACGTCATTACTAAACAACCTTATATTGCTAAATTAATTCGTTATTTTGAGGAAGAGGGATTGATTCCTTTACCTATTTTTCTTAATGGCGTAGAAGGTCATGTGGCAGTCAGGGATTGGATGACGAGTGCCTATGAAACTCAGCAACGTCAGCAAGGAAATATAGAAACTCCGTCTTTATCCAAAGAGTCTGTAGAAGTTGATGCAATTGTTTCTACTCTTGGTTTTCCTTTAGTTGGTGGCCCTGCGGGTTCGATGGAGGCGGGGAGACAGGTAGAGGTTGCGAAAAGAATTTTAACGGCTAAAAATATTCCTTATCTTGTTGCTGCGCCTCTGCTAATTCAAGATATTTATTCTTGGACAAGACAAGGAATTGGGGGATTGCAAAGTGTGGTATTGTATGCTCTACCAGAATTGGATGGTGCGATCGATACAATTCCGCTAGGAGGATTAGTTGGAGAAGATATTTATCTCGTTCCAGAAAGAGTAAAACGTCTTACGGGAAGAATTAAAACTTGGATTAAATTGAGACAAACACCTCCTTCTAAAAGAAAAATTGCTGTCATTTTATATGGTTTTCCTCCAGGATATGGATCGACGGGAACGGCAGCATTATTAAACGTCCCTCGGAGTTTGATTAAGTTACTTCAAGCATTGAAAGAACAAGGTTATACAGTTGGAGAATTACGCGAAAATGGAGAAGAAATTATTCGTAAGGTAAAAGAGGTTGATGAAAATGTCTCACGCAGAGGCGCAGAGACGCAGAGAGAAAATGAGTTGGTAAGTGTGAATGTCAAGACTTTAGAAACGTGGTTGGGTTATCTACTGACAACGCGCATTGAAAAGCAATGGAGATCTCTGACGGGAACGGGTATTAAAACCTATGGCGATGAGTTTCAAATTGGAGGAATTCAATTAGGAAATGTTTGGATTGGGGTACAACCTCCTTTGGGTGTTTCTGGCGATCCCATGCGATTGATGTTTGAAAAAGATTTAACCCCCCATCCTCAGTATGCAGCTTTTTATAAATGGTTACAAAATGATTTTCAAGCCGATGCAGTTATTCATTTTGGAATGCATGGAACAGTAGAATGGTTGCCTGGATCGCCGTTAGGAAATACTGGTTATTCTTGGTCGGATATTTTATTGGGAAATTTACCCAATCTCTATATTTATGCTGCTAATAATCCTTCAGAATCTATCTTGGCTAAACGTCGAGGATACGGGGTATTAATTTCTCATAATGTACCGCCCTATGGTCGGGCAGGATTATATAAAGAATTGATGGCGCTGCGGGATTTGATTTCAGAATATCGCGAAGATCCAGAGAAAAATTACGCCCTCAGAGATGCTATTTGTCAAAAAATTGTCGATATGGGTTTGGATGCAGATTGCAAATTTGAAGAGGGAGAAAAACAAGGTATTGCTTTTACTATTGAGAATGCCCGTTTGTTTAGCAAATATGCTCTAACTGACTATTTTCTCAAGGTGTATGAATACTTACAAGTTGTTGAACAACGGCTATTTTCTTCTGGATTGCATACTTTGGGAGAGGTTCCTGATGAAGAGAAATTGGATTCCTATCTTGAGGCTTATTTTGGAGATAAGTTACCAGAAAAAGCAAGAGAAGCTATTCTTACAGGAGAGAAAGAAATCTTAGAGATTCTATATTCACAAAATGGTTACTCTAACACGATAAAAGAAGCAGAAAATATTCGAGATTTATTACATCAAACACCTGAAGAATTAACCAATCTTCTGCGAGGATTAAATGGTGAATATATTCCCCCCGCACCTGGCGGAGATTTATTGCGGGATGGGACTGGTGTCTTGCCAACGGGAAGAAATATTCATGCTTTAGATCCCTATCGAATGCCTTCACCGGCTGCCTATGAAAGGGGACGAGAAGTTGGTAAAAAAATTATTGCCCAACACCTCGAAGAACATGGTAAATATCCAGAAACGGTAGCCTTAATGTTATGGGGATTGGATGTTATTAAAACTAAGGGAGAATCTCTCGGAATTTTATTAGAATTAATCGGTGCTGAACCTGTTAAGGAAGGGACGGGACGAATTGTTCGTTATGAATTAAAACCTTTATCCGAAGTTGGACATCCTCGTATTGATATTTTAGGAAATCTTTCCGGTATTTTTCGAGATACGTTTGTTAATATTATTGAGTTATTGGACGATCTATTTCAACGCGCAGCAGAAGCAGATGAACCAGAAGAACAAAATTTTATTCGCAAACACGCTTTAGCCTTAAAAGCACAAGGAATTGAAAATGCTTCGGCGAGATTATTTTCTAATCCAGCAGGCGATTTTGGCTCGTTAGTTAACGATCAAGTTGTCGATGGAAATTGGGAATCCGAACATGAGTTGGCTAATACTTGGAAAAATCGCAATGTATTTAGTTATGGAAAGAAAGATAAAGGACAAGCAAGACCAGAAGTTTTAAATCAATTATTGCAAACCATCGATCGCGTCGTTCAAGAAATAGATTCAGTCGAATACGGACTCACAGATATTCAAGAATATTATGCCAATACCGGAGGATTAAAACTCGCCGCAGAAAAACAAAGTGGGAAGAAAGTAACTGCTAATTTTGTTGAAAGCTTTTCTAAAGATACAACGCCTCGAAAACTAGAAGAGGTGCTGCGTTTGGAATATCGAACTAAGTTATTAAATCCCAAATGGGCAGATGCAATGGTAAACCAAGGATCGGGCGGTGCCTATGAAATTTCTCAACGCATGACGGCATTAATTGGTTGGGGTGGGACAGTCAATTTTACCGATTCTTGGGTGTACGACCAAGCGGCACAAACCTATGCGTTCGATGCAGAAATGGCCAAGAAATTACGCGAGGCAAATCCTGAAGCTTTTCGTAATATTGTGGGACGAATGATAGAGGCACACGGACGCGGTTTCTGGCAAGCCGATCCAGAAAAATTAGAAAAATTGCGCCAATTGTACGAGTTAACCGAGGAAGAACTCGAAGGGGTAAGTCAGAATTGATCGAGAGCGATCGCGCCTGCTGACGAAATTTAAGATTCTAAAAATACCTTCAGCCTAGAATTGCTGCTAGATTGTTTTTGGTGCAGTCATTCTGACACTACTTAAGTGCTGCACGGAAGATAGAGAAAAAGGAGAAGAGCAAATCCTAGATAATTTCAGTACGAATTGTCCTTAACGCTCAATATCTAATCAGCAATTCACAATGAACGTTACTAATTTTCCTTGGCTAACAACCATTATTTTGTTTCCGATCGCTGCCGCACTGCTAATTCCTTTCTTTCCCGATGAAGGAGACAAAGCAGAACAGGAGAAAACTGCTAAAAAGATCCGGTGGTATGCCCTCAGCGTAGGGCTAATTGACTTTGCCCTGCTCGTTTATGCCTTCTATACAGGATACGATCTCAGCACTCCCGGACTGCAATTATCAGAAAGTTATACTTGGCTTCCTCAAATCGATTTGAAATGGTCGTTAGGGGCAGATGGGCTATCTATGCCCTTAATCCTGCTGACTGGCTTTATCACAACCCTGGCCATCATGGCAGCTTGGCCCGTAACCTTTAAACCCAAGCTGTTTTATTTTCTCATGCTGGCGATGTATGGAGGACAAATAGCCGTCTTTGCTGTTCAGGATATGTTGCTCTTTTTCCTCGTTTGGGAATTGGAGTTAGTTCCGGTTTACCTAATCCTGGCAATTTGGGGCGGAAAGCGCCGTCAGTATGCGGCAACCAAATTTATTCTCTATACCGCCGGCGGTTCCCTCTTTATTTTGGTGGCCGGGTTGACAATGGCCTTTTATGGCGATACGACTACCTTTGACATGAGCGCGATCGCTGCCAAACATTACCCGCTTAATCTGCAATTATTACTCTATGCTGGCTTTTTAATCGCTTACGGAGTCAAACTTCCCATCTTTCCTTTACATACTTGGTTGCCAGACGCGCACGGAGAAGCTACTGCACCCGCTCATATGTTACTGGCGGGAATTCTCTTGAAAATGGGCGGATACGCGCTACTGCGAATGAATGCGGCCATGTTGCCAGATGCCCATGCGATTTTTGCCCCTGTCCTGATCGTTTTGGGCGTTGTCAATATCATCTATGCTGCCCTAACCTCCTTTGCCCAACGCAACTTAAAGCGGAAAATTGCCTATTCTTCTATCTCCCACATGGGATTTGTCTTGATCGGGATCGCTTCCTATACGGAATTGGGAGTGAGTGGTGCCATGCTGCAAATGATCTCCCACGGACTGATCGGAGCAAGTTTATTCTTCATGGTCGGTTGTACTTACGATCGCACCCATACCCTCATGCTGGACGAAATGGGAGGCGTAGGGCAAAAGATGAAGAAGGTTTTCGCCATGTGGACGACTTGTTCCTTGGCATCCTTAGCTTTACCAGGAATGAGTGGTTTTGTGGCAGAATTGATGGTATTTATCGGTTTTGCAAGCAGCGATGCCTATAATCCCTTCTTTAGGGTCATTATTGTCTTGCTCATGGCAGTTGGGGTAATTTTAACACCGATTTATCTGCTCTCCATGTTGCGAGAAATGCTCTATGGCCCTGAAAACAAGGAACTCGTCTCCCATCAAGCTTTGATCGATGCTGAACCTCGCGAGGTGTTTATTATTGCTTGTCTGATGGTGCCCGTCATTGGCATTGGTTTATATCCGAAGATCGTCACTCAAATCTATGATGCAACCACTAATCATTTGACGGCTGTGATGCGACAATCAGTCCCAACACTCTCTAGCGAGTCTATTAGCTGGCGATCGCCAGAAATCGCTCCTCGGATTTGAAAAACTAAACTGTAAAAGCGTATTGGGTGGGCACTGCTCACCTTTTTTCTTTGTTTTATCTTGAGTGAGCAAGAAGACCCCCGATTTATCGGGGGATGAATTGCGGAC
>CAYTUO010000307.1:0-5827 GCA_964441015.1 uncultured Pleurocapsa sp. | reverse complement strand
GGTAGCGGCAACTATCGCATAAAAAAGTATCTCCTGTTGCCTGATGGAGGGGAATTCCAGGATGACCGTAGGCTTTTAGCGCTCTAAAACAATGGGGGCAGCGAACAGCTTGCGCCTCAACAGGTTGATGACAACGAGGACAAGTAGACATTTTAGGAGTCGGGATTAACTATTCCATGAGTGGGAAACTTTCGGACTTGATATTCTCCGGTTTCTATCATCTGATAGTTATCTTCACCCATTTCTTGAGCGAAATACTGTTCTGTTTCGGCTAGCATTGCTTCAGGAACGGTTTTCCAAGCTTGACGGGTTTCCCAGCGAATGATGAGAATAATCTCTTCTGGTGCATTTGGATTAATCCAAACTTCTTTGCCTAAAAAACCAGGATTTCGCGCGAGTGTTGCCGTCCACATTTCTGCATCTTTCTGAATAAACTTTTCTCGTACCTGGGGATCGACTCGAAATTTAAGCCATTCAATGACCATAGCTGTTGCGCTAACCTCTATAGATTACAAGATTACAGTTAGTTAATTTCTATCTTCCTTTGTCACTTTTACCAGCAAGATAGAGATAGAGGAGAAAGCTACTATCCTTCTTTCTTTAGGCAAGCTTAGCAAAGGAGGGCAAAATGTTGAATTCTTTTTTCTATCCCGACAGCCTGACCTTTCTCATCGTCAAAATTTGCGTTCTCATTCTCGCGGTGCTGATTTGGTTGCTCTTCACCTCGGCTCCTGTAGTTTAAGCGCGATCGCTAATCAATCAGTAACCTATTGTGCGTAAATTTCAGGATTTTAAACTCTCGTGGCTCGATTGGCGCTATTTTCGACCTCACGAGTCTTTTTCCCTCGCCATAGCAAGCGAATGGGAGTTCCAGTAAAGCCTAATTGCTGGCGGAATTGCCCTTCAATATAGCGACGGTAATTCTCGTTAAAGTGATCGCGATCGTTGACAAAAAGCGCAATGGTAGGGGGATTAGTCGATACCTGAGTGCCGTAGTAAATTTTGCCCTGCTTGCCTTGACGAGTGGTGGTCGGAGAGTGCCAGCTAATGGCTTCTTGTAGCACTTCGTTAATGACTGCGGTACTGACGCGGCGACCGTGTTCTTGGGCAGCCGTATCGACGAGATCGAGGATTTTATTTACCCGTTGACCTGTCATGGCACTGATAAAGATCGTTTCTGCCCAATCCATGAAATAGAGACGGTCTTGGATTTGTTTTTTGTAGTCGTAAATGGTGTAGGAGTCTTTCTCAACTTCATCCCACTTGTTGACTACAATGACGGCAGCTTTTCCTTCATCAATAATACGTGCGGCGAGTTTTAAATCTTGGTCGGTCACGCCATCGAGAACGTCGATCACGAAAAGAATGACATCAGAACGACGAATGGCTTTAAAAGCGCGATTGATCCCGAAAAATTCTGCCCCGTATTCTACATTTTTTTTGCGGCGAATGCCAGCCGTATCAATCAAACGATAGGTTTTTCCATTTCTCTCGATAACTGTATCGATCGCATCGCGAGTAGTTCCAGATATGGGGCTGACTATGGCGCGTTTTTCCCCTGTAAGGGCATTGAGAAGACTCGATTTACCGACGTTGGGACGGCCGATAATCGCGATTTTGATTTCTGGTTCTTCTGGAATCCCATCGGTGACAGGAAGATAGGTAATTAATTGATCGAGTAATTCTCCGGTTCCATTGCCGTGAATGGAAGAGAGGGGGTAGGGTTCTCCCAAACCGAGTTCCCAAAATTCAGCAGCTTGAACGATTCCCTGTTCGACGGATTCGCATTTGTTGACCGCTAAGAGAACGGGAACGGATTGTTGGCGCAACCAGCTAGCAATTTCGTAGTCCCCTGATGTGGGGCCGCTTTGTCCATCTACCACGAAAATAGCGGCAGACGCTTCTGCTAAGGCTAGCATTGCCTGTTCGCGAATCAGGGGCAAAAATTCGGTGTCGTCGTCAAAGACTATACCGCCTGTATCGACTACCTGAAATTCTCTGTCTTGCCAGAAAGCGGGGCGATAAGTGCGATCGCGCGTGATTCCTGGTTCGTCGTGAACGATCGCCGCCTGTTCGCCTGCCAGTCTGTTCACCAGGGTAGATTTCCCCACATTGGGCCGTCCAATAATCGCAACAATAGGAAGAGGCATAATAGTGTTTTAGCTAGAAAGTTTAATGATTTATCTCTGTGGAGAGTTATAAGCTCAAACTTCTATGATAGCGGTTGGAAGAGGGTTCGAGAAAAGTAACGACCCAACTGGGCGCGATCGCTAGAATTGAATAGAGAGATCGAGTATAGGAGCGGATTAGCTGTATGACAGAACAAATAGCTACACCGACACAGACGTTATACGAGCAAGATTATCAACTCTGGTTAGAGACAACCTTAGAGTTGAAATTTTTGCTGAATGTTATCGAGATGCTGTAAAAATTACCCAAAAGAAAACGCGACTCTCATTTCAAACCTTTCCCTCTAATCCCATCGCTACCTTAGAACAGGTTTTAGATGATAATTGGCTGCCCATCGATACGGATAGCTAAAATAACCCTCTTTTTTATTTTAGAATAAAAGGCATTTATTAGTGCTTTATCGAAAGCTAGAGCCTGACTATTTACTAGTTTTGTTAAAATTTTTGTTGATTATTTAATTATGAAACTAGCTATTTTCGATGTTGACGGGACGCTGGTTAATATACATAAGATTGAAGAAGATTGTTTTGTGCGTACTTTTGCCGAAGAATTTGGCATAGTTAGAATTAACTGTAACTGGTCTGAATATATTCATGTAACCGAGCCTGGAATTGTTTCTCAAATTTTTCAAGAGAAATTAGGACGCATTCCCTCTGACAAAGATTTTTTGACAATCAAAAAACATTTTTTAAAATTGCTGCAAAAAGCTTGCGAAACCCATCCCAATCTATTTTTTGAAATTCCTGGATCTGCAAAGGTAATTAGTCAATTAAAAGTAGACTCTGACTGGAGTATTGCCATTGCTACCGGAAGCTGGCGCGATCCCGCACTGTTTAAGCTGGAAAAAGCTGATATTGAAATTACTGGAATTCCGTTTGTTTCAGGCGATGATGAATTCTCGCGGGAAGCTATCGTTAAGGCATCGATTGAAAAGGCTAAAAATTTATATCAAATTGAAAACTTCAAGAAAATTGTCTCGATTGGCGATGGGATTTGGGATATAAAAACAGCAGCTAAACTGGGGATTTCCTTTGTTGGTATTGCTAAAGGGAGGGAGGCGGAAAAATTGCTGAATTTAGGGTGCGATCGCGTCGTAGAAAATTTTGCTAGAATAACAGACTTCAAACAGATGTTGGAAACTGCTACAATTCCGAGAATCTAGTAAGATATACTCAGCCTATCCTACTGGGCTAAAAAACAATTAGTATCCTAGAACTCCATAGATGTCAATTGCCCCTAAGTTTTGCTATCGTTAATTTAACAATTTGCAATCTTTTGTAAAATTGTGGCTTGACTCGGACTCGTTCCCAGAAATATATGACATCTAATATGGTTGTTTCTTCTATAACTCAGCCATCTGCTCAAAATACCCAAGCGCTCAAGGAAGTTTGGGAAACCATCGATCTAGAAAGTTGTCCCTATCACTACAACTTCCATATGCACACCATCTGCTCGGACGGACAACTCACTCCCGAAGGATTAATGGAACAAGCTTTCAGCATTGGACTGAAAGGCATGGCAATTACCGATCACCACTCGACTCGCGGCTATCAAACGGCTCAACGTTGGTCAGAAGAAATTCGCAGCCAACATCCAGAATCTCGTCTTCCCCATCTGTGGACAGGCGTAGAAGTTACTTCTAATCTACTGGGAACGGAAGTCCATATTCTCGGCTATGCGTTCGAGATCGAACACCCAGTCATGGAGCCTTATCTTCAAGGCGATCGCCCGCTAGGAAGTGATGCTCGTGCAGATAACGTGATTGCTGCTATTCATGAAGCTGGAGGATTGGCTGTTTTAGCTCACCCCGCCCGCTATCAATGTCCTGCTCGCGATCTTATCCCTGTTATCGCTCAAATGGGAATTGATGGAGTAGAAGCTTACTACGCCTATGGCAACCCCAAACCCTGGAGAGCTAGCCTTAAAGAAAGCGAGCAAGTTAAGCACTTGAGTGAAGTTTACGATTTATTTGCCACTTGTGGAACTGATACCCACGGCATGAATTTACTTCAGCGTATCTAATAAAAAGAGGGCTATCTAGTTCGGCAAAAATCTGCTGTTTTCCTGATTTCGGGAGAGATTGCGCCAAACCATTTTCTAAAAATTTGGTAGAGTTGTTCGGCTGCGATCGCAGAGTCTACTAAATTAGGCCATTGAGGATCGTTTTTAGGCAAAATTAATCCGTAATAGGCACAATCTAGCGGTTCTGAAGGAATTAATAAATAATCTCTGTCTAGGGCTAAGCCTCTTCTGTTAGCTTCACCGAGCAAAAGAATACTGTCGCTGGCAAAAGCATCAATTTTTAGCTGTTGTACTGCTTGTACGCCCCTGAGACGACCCGTAACTCCTTGAAATTCTTGAAGATTAGTTAAGGGATATTTTTGAGCAATTAATTTTTGAGTTGCCGTATTGCGAAGAACACCAATTGTTAAATTGGCAAGATTTTCATTAGGATTGATTCTATTCCTATCTTCTGCTCGAATTAAAAGTTGCGTTCCCGTGATAAAAAATGGCTTGGAAAATTGAATATTTTTCGTTGTTTTTAAATCGATAGTATTAGGGCCGCATTCAAGATAGATAATTTTGTCTTCTACGAGATCGAAGCGATTGATTAAGCTTGATTCGTAAATTTTAATCGCTAAAACATCTTTTTTTAATTCTTTTTTTATTTGCTTGACTATTAGATAGAATAAATCAATACAAATTCCAGCAAAATTATTATCTGCATCCTTATAGCCAAAAGGAAATGCATCTTCTCGGATACCGAATTTAACTAATCCAGTTCGCTCGATCTCTTGTAAAACAGTTTCTTCTTGTGCCTTAACATTGAGGGAAGAAATCACCAAGAAAAGAAGACTAACTATCCAGAGGAGAATTTTCTGGGTCATGAGGATTACTCGGAAAAGATTCTACTAGAGGTTCAGGTAAGGATTGAACGAGAATTAACTCGGAATTTTGGGAAATTTCCCATCGATCTAAAATATCTTTAAACAAGACTTCATCGAGCCAAGTTTTCGCGACAACTGTTAGGGGAAGTGCAAGCAACAGTCCTAATAAACCAAAAGATTGAGCAAAAAAGATTTGAGCAATTAAAGTTATCGCAGGTAATAGAGATACCTGTTTTGCCATGATAGTAGGAGTCAGCCAGTAACTTTCAAGTTGCTGAATAATAAAATATAGAATTAAGATTGCCCAAATTTTCCAAGGTGCATCGAGAAGCGCGATCGTTATTGGAAAAATAACGCTAGTAGCTGGCCCGATATTAGGAATAAAGTTGAGTAATCCGGCTAATAAACCATGAACTAAGACTAATTTAATTTGTAATATCCATAGCCCAATTCCGCTCAAAGTTCCAATAAAAGTAGAAGTTAGTACAATACCCGTTAACCAATTGCCTAGTGCTTCTTCAGAAAACGAAAGAATTTCATCGGCTCGCCGACGGTAAAAAGAAGGAAATAATTTTAAAAAAGCTTGTCGATATCCTTGCGGATTGACTAACATCATTAACGTTAAAACTAATACTAATAATAATTGCAAAATTACAGCAAAAGAATTAGAGAAAAAGGCAAAAAAGTTTCTAAATAAGGCTGTTCCTAAAGGCTGTAGTTGTTTAATTAAATTGGCTTGGGTAGGTAGA
>CAYTUO010000306.1:0-5827 GCA_964441015.1 uncultured Pleurocapsa sp. | reverse complement strand
AACCAACGACAAATAACCATCTCGCACAAACCGTTAATTGGTGCAACCGTTTTACTTGTTTTTTAAAATTAAAATCGAGGTTGGTCATCGGTTATCCATGAATCTGGCTTTTTAAGATAACTATGAATAGTACGACTCAATGGTACATTGTTAAAACACAAGAAGGTCACTGTCAAATCGTTGCCGTTGACAATGACCAAACGCCAGAGGCTCAAGAAAAATGGGGCCCTTTCACTTCCCAAGCTGACGCGATCGCCCGTCGCGTTGGGCTGATTCGGGCTGGCAAGTGCCAACCCCTTTGAGGATTATCCTCGATTCATCGCTATTTGCTTTGGTTAGCTGCTTGCGGGGCTGGTGCTTTTTTAGCGATCTCTTGTTTAAGTACGTCAAACGCCTTAACAAATTGGGGATCGTTAAACGTGCCAATTTGATTGCGATCCTTTTGCAACGTTTTGCGCTGCTGATCGGTCAACTCATAGACCACATTGGGATCGATGCCGTGTTTATTGATATCTCGACCGTTTGGCGTTAAATACTTAGCGATCGTCACGGCTAAGCCCGAACCATCTCCTAATCCACGTACCGACTGCACCAACCCTTTACCAAAGGTCTTAGAGCCAACGATAACGGCACGTTTATTATCCTGCAAAGCACCCGAAAGAATTTCACTGGCACTTGCTGAACCTCCATCCACCAGAACCACTAAAGCTTTATCCGTCAAGGCGCTACCATTAGCTCGTTGGCGTTCGACTTCTCCCCTGCGGTCAACTGTCGAGACGATCGCGCCATCATCAATCCACATCCGAGCAATTTCCACGCTCGAATATAATAAACCGCCAGGATTAGAGCGCAAATCGAGAATATAGCCAGTCACCTTTTGCTCTTCAAACTCTTTAATTGTGTCTCGCATTTCCTCGCTTGCTTGAGCGCTAAACTGAGTCAAGCGAATGTAGCCAACTTTTCCGGCGGGTGTCTGTTCGACGTGAGCGCGTACTGGATGAATTTCAATTCGCGCCCTAGTTAGGGGATAATCGATTTCTTTGCCGCCGCGCTTGATAGTTAGAATAACTTCAGTACCGGGTTGTCCTCGAATTAGCTTAACCGCTTGATCTACTTCCATTCCCTTAGTACTCTTGCCATCAATTTTGACGATTACGTCTTTTGCCAAAATACCAGCTTTAAAGGCTGGGGTTTCTTCAATTGGGGAAATCACAACTAGTTCGCTGGTCTCTTCATCTTTTGCCAGTTGAATACCTACCCCTGTCAATTCCCCAGACGTATCAATTTGCATATTTTTGAATTCTTCTGGATCCATAAAGCGGGTGTAGGGATCTCCCAGCTTTTCCAGCATTTCCCGAATCGCTTTGTAGGCTTCTTCTTTATTGGCATACGATCGCCCTAAATAGTCGTTGCGAACGGCTCGCCAATCTATCTTATTAAACGTACCATCGACGTAGGTTCGGTTGATGATTTGCCAAACTTCATCGACTAATTCTTTGGGACTTTCCTGGAAAAAAGCTTGACTTTGAGAAAGGCGAAGACCTGCTCCCGTTACGGCTACGGTTGTTAAGACAACTGCTGTCGCACCCAGAACAAGTCCGCGTTTTGTAATGACCATAAGCCTAGTTGATGCTGGTGGAGGACTAATACAATCAATCTTAACGCTAACTCTCAACCCTAAAAAGGTTTAAATTCAAGCAAACTTTTTGACGGGTTCGGTTGAAATGAATAGTATAAAAGGGGTACCTCTGCCCTCCCAAGCAAGATGAGGTGAGTGATGACAGACATAGCATCCGTTTCTTCAACTGAGATCAAAAACCGACGACAGGAGTTACAAAATCAACGACGATTCAAAGCATTACAAGCGATTTGGCGTTTTTTGGGCATTGCCGGCCTAACTGGCGGCTTAATCTGGGCGAGTACTCTGCCTCATTGGATTGTGAGCGAGCGATCGCAAATTGTCATTGAAGGCAATAAATTGCTCTCTAAAGACCAAATTCGCCAGTTACTCCCCCTCAGCGAACCCCAATCCGTCTGGCAAGTTCCCACTCAAGAAATCCTCGACCTGCTCAAGGCAACTCCTCCCATTGCCAATGCTCAGATGACTCGTCAAATCCTACCGCCAAAATTAACGATAGAAGTTACGGAGCGCCAACCCGTAGCCGTGGCCCTATCTGCCAAAGATGCGGGATTTGTAGACGATAGAGGCATTTTTATCCCCAAAAGCTTCTATCAGCAGGCAGATAAAAGCTGGAAAGCCCCTAGTCTGAAAATTGTTGGCTATCAAGAGCAATATCGCCAGCAGTGGACGCAATTGTATCCATTAATGAGTCGCTCTCCCGTAAAAATCCTAGAATTAGATTGGCGAAACCCTAACAATCTCATGGTTAAAACTGAGTTGGGAACCGTTCACTTTGGGTCTGATAGCAAGCAATTTTCCCAACAATTATCTGTCCTAGCCCGAATGCGCCAACTTTCAGGGCGAGTTCCTCTGAGCCAAATTATTTATCTCGATCTAACTAATCCAGACTTGCCCACCCTTCAACTCAAGCAACAACCAGCCGATAAGCTCGGTAAATCTTTCCCTATCAGGAACCAATAACAGAGCTTTGACGTTGAAAACTGCGTTTTCCCTGGGGATGTGAACGGTTACCTTCGGTTTTTACTTAGAAATAAGCTATCTGACTTCCAATAACCTAGTAGTTACACGGATGCATTATTACTAAAGAAATGAGAATAATAATTCCTGGCTACTTTGTACAATAGATCTATTGACAAACTGAGTCGAGTTTCCTAGTCTAGGACGAAATCGCTCTAACCGAAAGCAAAAAAAATTTCTAAAGATAACAGTAAGTCTCAGTGATTCTTCATAAGTAGAACTCCAGAATATTG
This sequence comes from uncultured Pleurocapsa sp., assembly GCA_964441015.1. Lineage (GTDB taxonomy): Bacteria > Cyanobacteriota > Cyanobacteriia > Cyanobacteriales > Microcystaceae > Hydrococcus. The sequence continues at coordinate 2,935 of CAYTUO010000306.1, read as the reverse complement.
TAATTAGGTTTACTCCTAAACCCCAAATCCTTAAAATCTGTTTATAAACTCTTCCCAATTACAATGACACTTGATAATGAATTAGAACTCACACGCCAATTTTTAAATAGTGTTAGTGAACCTCCAGCCAGAGAGGACGATCGCTATCCCCTCAACGCTGCTGGGTTCCCTTTGCACAGAACCGATCGCGCTTACCAGGGGAAACCTAGAGAGGAATTTAGGAGCCAGCAAATCGTGCCAAGTAACGTAGCCAAAATCAAAGTCATTGGTGTTGGCGGAGGAGGGTGTAATGCCGTCAATCGCATGATTGAAAGTGGCGTTGCCGGAATTGAGTTTTGGACAATCAATACTGATGCCCAGGCTCTATCGCAATCGGCTGCTCCCCAACGCTTACAAATCGGACAGAAATTAACCAGAGGACTAGGTGCAGGAGGCAATCCGGCTATTGGACAAAAAGCGGCTGAAGAATCGAGGGAAGAAATCGCCCATGCCTTAGAAAATACCGATCTCGTTTTTATCACGGCTGGAATGGGAGGCGGTACGGGCACGGGAGCCGCTCCGATTGTCGCTGAAGTGGCCAAAGAAATCGGCTGTCTGACGGTAGGTGTGGTTACTCGTCCCTTTACCTTTGAGGGCCGTCGCCGCACCAATCAAGCGGAGGAAGGAATTGGGAATTTACAAAGCCGAGTCGATACGCTGATCGTGATTCCCAACAATCAACTGCTTTCGGCGGCCAACCCAGAAACTCCTATGCAGGACGCATTTCGGATGGCAGATGATATTCTGCGACAAGGGGTACAGGGGATCTCGGATATTATTACAATTCCTGGTTTAATTAACGTGGACTTTGCTGATGTCCGAGCGATTATGGCCGATGCGGGATCGGCTTTGATGGGAATTGGTCTGGGAACGGGCAAATCCAGAGCCAAAGAAGGCGCGATCGCGGCAATTTCTTCTCCCTTGCTGGAGTCTTCCATCGAAGGTGCCAAAGGCGTTGTTTTAAATATCACTGGCGGTCACGATCTAACGCTGCACGAAGTCAACGCGGCGGCTGACATTATCTATGAAATTGTCGATCCCAACGCTAATATCATCTTCGGTGCGGTGATTGATGAGAAAATGCAGGGAGAAATTAGAATTACGGTGATTGCTACGGGATTTTCAGCCGACTCTCAACAAGTCAGTAAAAGCCAAGTTCGTCCCGTGAGTGTTCCTACTCCTCAATCAGAACCCGAACTAGAGAAGAAGAAAGCTGGCGGATTGGACATTCCTCCCTTCCTCCAACAGCGTCGGCGCTTCCAACGTTGACTTCTGATTGGAGATGAGTAAAATTCCTGTTGCTTTAACGATCGCGGGTTCCGATAGCGGTGGCGGTGCGGGAATTCAGGCTGATTTGCGTACTTTCGCCTTTCACTGTGTCCACGGGACTAGCGCGATTACCTGCGTAACGGCACAAAATACTCTAGGCGTGACGCGAGTAGATGCGATGAGTCCTGCTGCTGTAGTAGCGCAAATTGAAGCGATAATGAGCGATATTGGCGCTATTTCTGCAAAAACAGGGATGCTGCTCAAGCGAGAAATTATTGAGGCAGTCGTAGAACAAGTTGAAAAGTGGCAAATAAAACAGTTAGTTGTCGATCCGGTGATGGTATCGCGTACGGGTGCCCAGTTGATTGACGATCGCTCTATCGCTCTTCTGCGCGACAAGTTAATCCCCAAAGCGTTAATCGTTACCCTCAATCGTTATGAGGCACAGCTTTTGAGCGGTTTAGAAATTCATACCCTCGAACAGATGAAAGCTGCCGCCCAAATTGTCCATAAGTTAGGTGCGTCGGTCGTTTTAGTCAAAGGAGGCGGTATGGCAGGAGACTTGCGCGGGGTTGATGTTTGGTTTGATGGCGATCGTTGGGAAACTTTAACCACAGAAACCGTCGAAACAACTAATACTCACCATAAAACGGGCGGGAAGCCCCAGGCTTCAGACATGGGGAGGAACGCTGAGGCGGCTTTAGCCGCCGTCAGTCTTCCGGGGAAGACGCTTGATCTAATCCCGGATGACTTCCGAAATTTGTCGATTTGTTGATTCTGCATAATCTTTCAACCTTTGGGATTCTTCCTCAGACAATCGAACTCTCAACAGCTTTTCTCTGGAGATAGTGTAGCCCTATATATGCTAGGCTTATTCGAGAACGAAATGTTGCCAAGGCACTGTCAGCTCCACAGTAAACAGCTATGCCAGTAGTTCAGTGTTGTCGAGTAACACGCAAACCGGAGCCAATGGGGCTGTCCGATGATTGCATCGGTTGTAGAAACAGACCTGATCTTGCGAAACAAATGAGATGCTTGCATATCGTTTGGAGTAGGGGTAGGGCGCGTGTAAGCCAGCCTGGAGGTTCGGGTTTAGCATCAGTCCCGTAGCAATGCGAAGGGATGCTAGATTCAGGGCTACTGAAACTCTGCGTTCTGGGTCGGGAGAAAGCCCCCGGCTTCAGCCGTGGGGAAGCTTACGGGACGGGTTGTACCCTTTCGGCGGCGATCGCAGCTAACTTAGCGCTGGGAAAAGACCTTTGGACAGCAGTTGGACAGGCGAAAAACTACGTCACTACAGCCCTCAAATACTCCCTAGATATCGGTCAAGGAACCGGGCCAGTCGGACACTTTTTCCCGCTACGATTAGAAAAATACTGAAAACGAATGACAGCTAACTTTCGCAGCGAAACCCCAACCTCATCCAATTTTTCTCGCCCATCAGTGCCGCTTTCTGTCTATCGGGAAATGGTTCAAGAATTACAAGCAACCCAGGCACGAATAGAAGCATTAGAAGCACAAAATCAAACAATTGTCAAGCAAAATCAACAACTTCGACAAGAAATCGAACAAGTCATTCGTTACGCCCAGAATCTCCAGGAAGTCATTGCAGAGCGAGAGGCAAGGA
>CAYTUO010000305.1:0-5832 GCA_964441015.1 uncultured Pleurocapsa sp. | reverse complement strand
TTATTACACTGGCATTTACCTAATAGTTTAGCATAATATCTCCTGAAGAACCGTTATTGGTGAGATTGCAGACGATCTAGAACAAGGAGTAGTCGTGACAGTTGAACCGAGTCGAGTTCGTCTGCGCCGCCTGCCGTTGGTGAATCAGGGCTAACCAATCGCTGAACCGGAACGGAGCATAGGCTATCTGTTGAGTTGCAAAGGCGATCGCCTCCGGTTCGCTCAACCGTTAGAATTTCTTGGACTCGCTCGACGACCTCTAAGCAATCCGCTCGCTCTTTAAGAAAATTTCTGGAAATTTGTCTGGAATGCGAGATTGCCTCCGGCACGCTTCGCGAACGCGGATCGCGTTAATAACCTTCTCAGGATCGGTTTTGAAAGCTTGACGAATAGCCGCTCGTAGCATTTGAGTACTTTTGAAAGTGCCATTCGCTTTCATTTGAATGCCCAACCCGCCCCGCGCCCTCGGACTGCACAAGCGACGGCATTCTCGTTTATTTAGATGAGCAATAATTTCAAAAACTCGTTCGTACAAGCTTTCGCTCTCATCTGGTTCGGGGTCGTAATTGGAAGAGAAGGCTTCTTTATAGTTCGCCAAATTAATTTGTTGGGATGTCTGAGTTGGTGCTTTGTAATCGTGTAGCAAACAGCAAGCAAAACAGAAAAAGGCGATGAAGAGAGTGGGAGGTAGAAGCAATGTATTAATTGTGGCGATATCTATGTTCATGTTAATTCTCCTATTGTCGATATTGGCTTGTAGCGAGTGCCAATGTTCTCCTGCCAAAGCGCGATCGCCCGATAGGGCGCTGCCCGGAGGGCGATCGCGCTCTCGTCAAAGTTGTTGAGCTTTCTGCGTTAATTGTTTTTCTAGTGAGTTTAGCTGTCGAATTGTCTGGGTATAAGCTCGACTATCTTCTTCGGAGAGCGGTTGAGTAATTTGATGGGTTTTCAGATTAGAACTGAAAATTATTTTTCGCTGCCGATCTCGAACAAAACAGTCTTGACTGTGGCTGTTAATAAATGCCGTCCAATCTTGGGTCATGCGAAATTTGGGTTGGTTTTGTTGGGCATAGCATTGAGCGATCGCGGCGTGTAAAACTTGTGAAGCTTCATCAACTGTAGGATTGGGTAGATTTGATGGGCGACTGTTAATATGGTTGCGATCGCGGCTAACATTAATGTTGATGTTTAATTTCAGTCGAGAGCGACTTTCGGGTTCGGGTTCTGGGATTTGAACCGATGTCGGATCGATGTCGAGGCTTAAAGCAGATCCTTTAGCTGCCGGACTAATCGTAGCTTCAAAGATGGTGCCGACCGGAAGTTTGGGCGAATTGACGCTGAACATGGCAAGATTCTTTCCGTCGAGTTGAACGATGGGAAATCCATGTCGGCTGTCATCAGGCTTATCAAGTGCTCCAACAGACAGTTTGACTTTTTTTCCCTGCCATTTGGATGCGCCAAAGTCCTCGTCTTTAAAATCGTTGTGCTTTTGCCCAATCAGTTCGGCGCGATCGAATTGATAGTTCTGAAGTTGAGCGCAAATCTCTTCTGCGAACAAGTTCAGCACTAGTGCCGATTTGGGCGTTAAGTCTTCGGTTGCTTCAAGCCAGTGGTAGTCAGTCGGCAAAACGATGCGGAGTGGTTTAACTTCTCCCAACCCATTGCGATAATTGAGTGCGTCGTTAGAAATATGAAAGTTGTCATTGCCGCCGAAGTTAGTTTCAAGGTTTTTGACGAGCTTGTCGTTGGGAGCGATTAGGGCAAAGCGAACTAAAGGCAGGTTTGGGTCGAGAGTAGCTTCGTATTGGATGCCATTACGGTCGAGGGCTGCTTTCCAAGTTCCAGCTAGGTCTTGTCCTTTTTGATTTTTGTTGTATTGCTCAAATGGCACGCTGAGGATGTAAGTGTCTTTGGGAAGTGCTTCGCTCAGTCGTTGATAATCTTTTTCGAGGTGAAAGGTGATGTTGAGGTGGCGAGACAGCTTGGCGCATTCTCGTCGCGGTTCGTTTAAATTGGGGCTGGTCGTTTCAACGTGCCAAAGGGCTGCTGCCGCTAACTTTCGTTCGGCGCGAGAAGGAAAAGCCTCAGCGATTTCACCTCTCAAGTCTTCATAAAGTTTGCTGTAGTCTTCTTTGATAGCATCCGCTTCGTTTGAGTGGCGATCGCGAATTTCTCGTCCTCGTTCGATCGTTCGCTCTTTGAGGTCTTGCGCCCAAGGCAGGTAATATTTTTCCCACTGCTTTCGTTTGAGCGGGTCATCTGGAGGTGGAAAAAGATAGCGAAATTCATCTCGGTGGCGACTGCGGAGGCGAGCGGGTTCCCAAGCTGGGTTGACGGCATCAGTTGCGATCGCATTAATCGCATTTCCTCCTTCAGTTGGCATGGGCAAGGTTTTGTAGAGCCGCTCGTCGTTTTTGAAGTCAAACAGGTGAGAGGGATATTGTTGCGTCCAGTCTCGCGTTTCGCAAAGAAGGGTAGGATGACGATCTTCAAGGCGAGTAGCGCTTTTGGGGCTATCGACTTCAATCTGCAAGGCATCGAACAATTTACCGAGCAATTTTCGTTTGGATTGCTCGAATAACCTATGGGGTTGTTCGGGTTCGGGAACGGAAGACTGGACTCGCCCGATTAAGGTAGCGACGCGACCGATTTGATTTTTGGGAATAGCAGCAGCAATCTGGCGGAGTTTGGTATATTTGCGATTGTCTTGTTCGTCTCGAACCTCAGTGTAATCAATTTTTTGGCGTTTCTGAACGCGATCGAACTCTCTTTCTTCATTGGCGTGTCGCGTTTGAGCCGCAATGTAGGGCAGTCGAGAAGCAGGAGTCACCACCATTTGATCGCCGTCAAAGTCGCATTGGTGGTGTTCCATTGCCTGGTCGGGACGAATGAAGACACAGCCTCGATAGCGATTGAGTTCCGGTTTTTGGCTGTTATCGACGGTGTAGCGACGGATATTGTCTTTACTAACAATTGGATAGCGAGTAACGATGACTTCTTCGCCATCTTTGAGGTGGGGAGCGACAATGGTTCCGGGCTTAAGGTCGTCGCCAGGTTGTGCCATCGCGCTGCCGTGGCGGACTGCGCCTTTGATGGCTAAATCTCGCCAGCGTTTTGCTACTTGAGTCCGCATGAAGTCGGCTACTTTAGGAAAATCAAGCAGTTGACCGTATTTGTCGTTCCGCAATAAAGAAATCAGCCGAGATTCGGAGCGCTGGGGTTGTTCTTCTTCCCAGTTCGTATTGGCTGCCTCGTCTTGAGTTCGAGCGGCAAAAGCAGCTTTTTTGTCATACTGTTCGACGATGTAACGTGCCAGTTTAATTGGGTCTTTTTGCAGTTGGGCGAGTCGATTGGCTTCTGCTTGAGTGAGAGGAACGATGTCTTTTTGAATGGCAGCCTTGGAATACCAAATTAAAAATTGCCAAGAGTTTTCGTATTCTTGGATTTTGGCATTGCCTCGGTTGCCAATTACAGCCTTGGGAAGTTGGTAGTCGCCGCAAGGGATTAATTGTTCGAGTTGGTCTTTGGCAATCCCTTTAATCGAACTGCGATCGAGGATGAGGTCGTAACCTTTTCGATCGGTTAGGGATTTATCTGGTAGAAACGTTCCTTTTGCTAAGAAACTGACATCGGGAGTCTTAAAATTCTCAGTAGCCCATTGCTGCATCCATGCAAAACGAAATTGGAAAGGTCGATTCGGCTTGCCTCCAAGCATAGTGGCAAGTCGAGGCGAAATTTTTCCATGACAGTCTCCCATGCGAAATTGTTGAGCTTCTGCCCGTTCTTCGGGATTTTCACTCTCAAAATCAACAATCTTAATTCGCAGTGGCTTGTTGTCTTGCGTCCCGTCGATTAAGCTAGCGCCTTCGTTACAAGAACTAATTAATAAAGAGCCATATCGACAAGCATGGTCTTTTTGCGTTTCAAAAAATTGGATTAATTTCTCAGACAGTTGAGCATCGGCAAAATAGACGTTATTGCCGGAGCTAAAAGCTAGTCGGCGAGCCATGCCGTCCTCAAATCGAACTTTGGCTAATGGATCTAGACTTTCATCTTGTTTGTCTAGTTTGACAATGACAAGGGATTCGAGTTCTTCTGGTTCAAAGAGAAGTTCTAAGATTGAGTTGCGTAGCGTCTCTGGTTCGGCAAGGGACTTTCCTCCCTCACCCAAAGATAAATCGATAACAGGAATTTTTAACCCTTCCCCTTCAACAAATTGAGTTTTCTTGACAAAACGATTAACCATTTTTTGTGCCGAATGATAGGTCAAGATTTGTTCAATAAACTTCCGCTAGGAAGGGAGTTTTAACTTAATGTTGGCAGAAATCCCTCGATTTATCGACGGGGACGGCGTTCAATAATCGGAGGAGACCTCCGATTCCACGCCTCATGAATGCCGACCGCCGTTTTCCCTGAAATACTTCGCTTAGCGTGCGGCTTCGCCAGTAAATAAGCGCGTACCACGCTGTAGTTGAGCCTTGTGTCTTTATAAAAACTTCACACAGTAATGGTTTGAGATAAGCGATAATAAGACTAGCTCAGAAAAGAAGAATCCAAGCTTTGGTGAATATACGCCTGAACCAGCCGTATTGGTTGTAGCCGAACTCTACACTGTCTGTGAACATAAAACGGAGTAGCCAAAGAACCTGAGTCAAAAATCAAAGAGTACCCAAGGACTTTGGGGAATCGAAAACGCCTATGCAGTTGGTCTGTCGGGGAGTGTGTCATGGGGCTGCTCTAGATAAGAAACGAAACGCCAGTAATGGAAATAACTAGGAATGCCCAATCGTGAGGTTGGGAAGCCCGCGATTAATCGCGGGAGGATGTCACTTACTGTTTGCTCTTTACAGATTGGGTAAAGGTTTCAAAGGAGATTTTTGCCAGTTCGGTAATGACTGCCAGATCGATACCAGCAGATTGGGCGGCTTCTGCTAGAGACAGGTTTTGATTTCTGGCGATCGCCAAAAAGTTTCTTACCTTAAGAACGATGGGGTCGTCGGCTCTTGTATAGCCCCGCGCGATCGCTCGTTGCAAGCCGATTTCTACATCGTTTAAAGTGCCAGTCCGACCGTTGCCAAGGTGGATGGTATTTGTGCCAGTTGTCAAAACGATTTGAATACCTAAATGAGTAGGTTGACCTTGACTGTGAACGATGGCGAAGTTGTAAATGTATGTCTTTCCCGTTGAGTCAATGGTTTTGACGACCAAGTTCGTTACTTTAGCTGTAGTTGCGCCGGGGAAAGTCAGGGGCTGAATAGGTCGTAGAAAAACTGTTTGAGCTTTCCCACTGTCGAGAGGCGCATCGGTGAAGTAGACTACTCTAGAACTATCTCCCAATCCAACATAAAAAATTGTTTCATTCGTTTGGGAAAAATCAAGCGGTGTGATGCGACCTGGATAAAGTTTTGTATTGATAACGGATTGAGTAGCAAGATGGCGTTCGACTTGTTGATAGCCATTTTGAGGTGCGGCAAGACAGGGACTAGAAGCGATCGCAATCGCGCCGAACGTTAGGAGTGGGATTTGACAGGGGATGGGGAAGCGAATCATAACTGGTTAGCGTTGAATCTGAATAATGCCGTTAACGAAGAGAGAAACGGACGTTCCAGTCGGAACGACGGCGATAGTTGGACGGTTCAACAGTTCTTCAATCTGTTGTTGAGACCGTTCTGATAAGCGATCGGCTAACGGGTTGAAGAAACCATCAAGGACTGCCGACCAGATTTTTGGGGAGCGGTTTTGGGTGATAGTTGAAGTAGATAATCCGCCGAAGCCGTTATTATAGCGGTTTTCAATTGGGTGGCTCATAATAACAGCAGTGGGTAAACCAGC
>CAYTUO010000304.1:1801-5848 GCA_964441015.1 uncultured Pleurocapsa sp. | reverse complement strand
CATCCTGCAAGGTCATCGCATTCATAACCGTCGCAATCATGCCAACATAATCAGCCGTTGCCCGATCCATTCCTGCTGCGGCTGCTTTTACCCCACGGAAAATATTCCCGCCACCTACAACGACGGCTATTTGGGTTCCTAGTTGAACAACCTCTGAGATTTCCTGAGCAATGTCAGCGACGACTTTGGGATCGATTCCATAACCTAAATTTCCCATTAATGCTTCGCCACTCAGCTTGAGTAAAACTCGATGGTAAGTCATGCCTTTGCCGCAACTTCAATCTTAATTGTTAATTTTCTCCCCATAAACATAGCAGGTTTTTGCTAACTCAGTGTTGCCAAAATTTCTTGAAATGGTCGCACTCGTCCTTATATTCTCTAATAATATACTTCGTCACCATAGGTTGCAGTATAAAACTGGTTTGATTTCCCTCTGAAGCGACTTCAAGGAGCGATCGCCTTCTTAAAGATATCAAAGCCTGCGTCAGAGATGATAAATATATCTCACAATTAAGAGAAATTTTCAGTTTTTCAAGTGGAACTGGCTGCTGATAAATGGCTAGAAAATAGAGAATTTGTTTTTCCAAATCTAACAAACGTTCAAATTGCTCGCTCAAGCATTTTTGTAACACGATAGGCAGGATAATATTTAACTCAGTTTTACTTTGCTCCAAAAAGTTAGAGACACTGCCATCAAATAGATCTTTTATAGTAGCACTAATTAATTTTAATACTAAAACAGGCTATCAGAAAATTCGCATGGTAATTAGTTTTTGAAAACTTTGGTATTCTTTGGTATATTTGAATTTGTGAGACGTTCTCACATTAATAAATAGGTGCCTATTTCATTAGAGTTTTGTCTAGATTCCTATGCAAACCAACCTTGAGTCAACGCCTGATACCCGATTAATTTATAGATTAATTTGGCGGTCGTAAATTCAGAGACGACGGAATCGACAATTGGGGCTAATTCCATTACATCGCAGCCGATAACTTCATGGGTTTCAAAAACTCGTCTTAAAAATCGAAGGGTACTATACCAGCTTAAACCGCCAGGTTCTGGAGTGCCTACCCCAGGGATTAAACTGGGATCGATGCCGTCTACGTCGATAGTAATGAAGACTTTAGGCGTTTTTATCTGCGCGATCACACTTTCAATCCAATCGGGGTTGCTAGCAATATCCCTTGCCCAAACAACGGGAATCTGTTTTTCTTCGATTAATAACGCTTCTTCTTTGCAGATAGCGCGAATCCCGACTGGCAGGGTTGGCAACCCCATCTCCAATACCCGACGCATGACGCAAGCGTGATTGTGGAGAGAACCTTCATATTCGTAGCGCATATCACCGTGAGCATCGATTTGCACGACGGTAAAGGGTTCGTTTAGTGCCTTTTGGTATGCTCTCACAACTCCGGTAGTAATCGCGTGTTCGCCGCCTACAGCAATCACAAATTTATTGTCGGACAGAAAGTGAGAGACTGTTTCAGTGGTCATTGCTAACATTTCGTCGGCGGCAATGTCGGGATTTTGGCGCGTGTCAGCGATCGCACAGTGGGTGTAAATTCCTACTTCTACGCAGGTTTCTCGCTTCAGTTCCTCATCATAAGCCTCTAGTTGGTCGGATGCGTTTATGAGGGCATCGGGCCCTGTTTCGCAGCCTTTACGAAAGGTCGTTGTGGCTTCGTAAGGAATGGGTAAAATGACGACTTTTGCCGCTTCGTAAGTCGATGTTGCTTCTAAACCAAGAAATTGTCGTGTAGCAGGGGTTGATTGCAAGAGCATAAGTCATTCGATGAAAAGATGTTGGAATCCCCTTTTTTAAGGGGGGTAGGGGGAGCGGATTTTGAACTAACTAATTACTGACAACTGATACTAGCTTTTGGTTGGCTTGCGCCGCAGCAAGAGAAGTCCCATACTACTCACCAATGCCAGCCCTGTAATCGCAGTTGGTTCAGGCGCTCTCGTAATTTGTCCGCGAAGTTCACCGTTTGCCAAAAAACGATTGGAGTGAATATTAACGTATAGTTCTCCCGACTTGAGCGCTTGAAGAAAGTCTGTCAGTCCCTCCGTTGACTCCCAAATTCCCGTGACTGTGCCGCCTATTATCCCTGCTGGAGCCATAATATCGAGATCGTCATCTGGTGGCATATTCATCGTGAGATCGATTGGCGAAAAGACGACGGGCCCAGCAACGCCAGGAGGAGCATTGTGGATGTGGATTTTAAAGATATCATCCCCAGTATCTGTTGTCTGGGATGACCCGATCAGATTACCTAAATCCAAACCGTCGATCTGAAATTGATATTCCAAAGTCCCTGCTGTCTCGTTTAGTTCGGCCTGGAAAAAGCCAGTTGCCTTAGTGGGAGGAGGAGTGATCGTAGGACAGGGTTCTGGTGCTGGTTTGCTGCAAACCTCTTGCTCGACATTTATTTGAGCTTGGAAGAGGGTACCAGCGATCGCGGGCGCGTTACTACCTATTATTTGAGCGGATGTCAGGGCAAGACCCAAAATGGGTAACGTCCATAACTTTTTCATGGCTAAGTAGCTCCATATACTCAGGTATAGGGCTATTTTCGCAAAATCTAGAGTCGAGCGCCTGTAAATCCTTTAATTTGCTAGTTTTGTCCGTAAGAGAGCCAGGAACTTCTGGAGTAAGGGACAAAGATGTATCAATGTTACTTTTTTTCAAAATATGCAAGTTAAACGCACAATAGATTTTAAGAAAGTAAGTTGCGCTGAAACTCTAGTGCTTGCTGCTGTTGAGGAATATATTTGGCTAAAGTTTCTATAAATTCCACTTTTCCCAATTCGGGATTCTCACAGAGAATGCGCTTGCAGACAACAGAAGCGATCGGCCCAATATATTTGGCTAATTCCTGTTGAGAATGCCCGATAAAATCTGAATTGAGTTGGGATTTTTGAGGATGAGCTTGGTTGATAACTGTAATTTGGTTATTTTTCAACAGCCGAGTTAATTGAGAAGATTCGTCAGGTTTCAGTTTTGGGACTTCAATTGTCTGAAGTTCTGTCTGAAGGATTTTGATGGTGCGATGGATGCCGCGATCAAGACCCCCCCAAGGAACTTTAGCGGTTTTTACTAGGAGAAAAACGTCTTCATTACAGCGAATTAAGGTGAGATACCCTTCTTGCGCCCGAATAGAGACTTGTTCGATTTCTTGCCACTTAAATTCTTCACAAACCTGCTCGGCTAAACGAAGCATTGTTCCAGCCGTAATCATCGCACTATTAGATTGCATTCCCATTGCTGCGGTGATAGGCTGACCCTCGGATGAAACTAAAATAGCTCCTTCAATAGCAAGGGATTGGCTCGCTAATTCTCTTAAAATTTGGTCAACTCGCTCGTTCATAATTGCATCTTTCCGCCTCAGTTTTTCTTGGCAGTTTGGCAGGAATCGTTAAAAACTATCAAAACTAAACTAACTATAAATAGCTGATCGCAACATGACATCTATTCATGAAGATAATTGGCGTTTTCATAGTCTATTCCTGAGCGATCGCTAAACGTGCCAGTTTTTTCCTCCTACTGAATTGCCCGATACATTTAAATTGAAAATTGACAAGGCCAAAATGACTAAAAATAATACCAAGCCGATCGTGCAACCGTAACTGTAATCTAAATATTGCGGATTAAAGGCTTGCTCGTAGACGTAATAGACCACGGTTTTAGAACTATTTAGCGGCCCCCCGCGAGTCATAATATAGACTTCTTCAAAAACTTTGGTGGCAGAAATCGCAGAAATCACGCCTACTAAAAACAAATAAGGTCGCATCAAAGGAAGGGTAATATCCCAATGCTTTGTCCAGCCATCCGAACCATCGAGGGCGGCTGCTTCGTACAACTCATCAGGAATCGATTGCAATCCAGCGAGATAGATGACCATATAGTAGCCTAAGCCCTTCCAAATCGTCACTACCATCACGCTCCAAATAGCTAATTGAGGGCTAGTTAACCAGGGAATCCCTTCGGAAAACCCTATGTGCTTGAGAAATTGATTGAAAAGACCATTGGACGTATACAAAGCTTT
>CAYTUO010000304.1:0-1791 GCA_964441015.1 uncultured Pleurocapsa sp. | reverse complement strand
GCTTTCCAGGCAATACCAGCGACGACCATCGAAATGACGACGGGGGTATAAAAAGACAGGCGAAACCAATGAATCCCTCGTAGCTTTCGGTTGACTAAAATGGCTAGTCCCAGAGGAACGATGACTAAAATAGGAACAACGCCGAGGAGATAGAGCAACGTATTGCTTAAAGTTTGCCAGAAGACTTTATCTGCCCACAATCGCTTGAAATTCTCCAATCCTATCCATTGAGGCGGTTGAGTGAGATCGAATTCATAGCGAGTGAAGCTCAAAGAAAAAGCTTGTAGGGCAGGATAAAATACCGTCAGCCCCAACACAATTAAAGCAGGAAGCAGAAATAAATAGGGTATTAGTTTTTTTTGTAAACTATATTTTCGCTTTTCGCTGAATTTCATTGCGCCGCTAGCCCTAACTCGGAAATACTAATTTTTTCTGGATTAGGGTTGCGCCACTCGCTGACGACATCTAGATTACCTGCCAAAAATTTCGCTCGACAGGTGCGACGTTGAATCTTGCCACTGGTTGTCTTGGGAATGCTACCTGTTTTGAGCAATTGAATTGCATAGATATCGACCATGTGTTCTTGAGCGACTGCCTGACGCATTGCCCCGATTATTTCTTCTACATTTAAACGCCGCCAAAAATTCCGTTCTACTTCCTGAACGATGACTAACCGTTCTTCCCCAGAGAATTCTAACGAAAAAGCGGCTCCACAATTGGATCGCAAGGCGGGATGGCATTTTTGTACCGTTTCTTCGATTTGATGGGGATATTTGTTGCGTCCCCAAAGTATCATTAAATCTTTGATCCGACCTGTAATAAACAATTCGTTATCATCGAGATAACCTAAATCTCCAGTCCGCAGGAAAGGCCCCTCGCCCGTATCTGCTAAATAAGCTTGGAAACTGCGTTGTGTTTCTTCGGGTTGATTCCAATAGCCTTTACCCACTCCCGAACCAGCGATCCAAATTTCTCCCACTTGACGATCGCCACACTGCCTTAAAGAATCGGGATCGACAATCATAAGGCGATCGCCCAACCAAGCACGGCCGCAACCCACGATCGCTCTACTTCCTTCTTGAGAAGGTTCCACAGGGACGACGCGATGTTCTTCTAGGGCAGTTTCATCAACGTACTGCACGATAGGACGCACTTTCTTATCCCCTCCCGATATAAATAGGGTTGTCTCTGCCATGCCATAACAGGGGTAAAATGCCTCCCGACGGAAACCACAAGACTCAAAGGTCGCGGCAAACCGTTCTAAGGTCTCTGCACGGACGGGTTCGGCACCGGAAAAGGCGACCTCCCAATGGCTGAGATCCAATTTTTCTTTTTGTGCGGGAGTGACAATTCGCGAGGCGAGATCGTAGGCAAAATTTGGCCCGCCGCTTGTCGTAGCTTTGTAGCGAGAGACTGCCTGCAACCAACACCAAGGTTTTTGCATTAAGGCGACGGGAGACATCAAAGTTACGGGAAAACCGCCATAGAGAGGCTGCATTACGCCGCCAATCAATCCCATATCGTGGTAAAGCGGCAACCAGATAACTCCTTGGCTATTGTCGCGATGCTCGAAACACTGATAAATGATTTCGGAATTGTGCAAAATATTCCTGTGGGTGACCATGACCCCTTTTGGAGTTCCGGTAGAACCAGAGGTGTATTGCAAAAAGGCTAAAGTCTCGCGATCGAGTTCGGGTTTAACCCAGTCTGAAGCGAGATTTTCAGGAAGATAGTCTGTTGCAATCCAAGAAATTTGGGTTAATCTGGGGGCTATGTCGGGATTTTGGCTTA
>CAYTUO010000303.1:1396-5868 GCA_964441015.1 uncultured Pleurocapsa sp. | reverse complement strand
CGCGAAGTAAAGCGATCAAAGCTAGAGTTAGAAAGGATTTCCGAAGAAGTCCGCTTTGATGCAACTGACAGGTACTATCGATTGCAAAACGCCGACGCTCAAGTCGCGATCGCACAAGCAGCCGTTGAAGATGCTACTCAGAGTTTGCGCGATGCCCAACTTCTCGAACAAGCCGGCTTGGGAACGCGATTCGATACCCTGCGAGCCGAAGTAGACTTAGCTAGAGCCAACCAAGACTTGACCAGATCGATTTCGGAACAGCGCACGGCAAGACGCAGACTGGCAGAAGTTTTGAGCGTAGGACAGCAAGTCGGACTAACGGCGGCTGATGAAATTCAAGAAGCTGGTAGATGGGAACTTTCCCTAGAAGACAGCATTGTTTTGGCCTACAAAAATCGAGCCGAACTAGAACAGCAGCTAGTCCAAAGAGAAATCAGCGATCGCGATCGCACCATTGCCCTAGCTGATATCAAACCCCAAGTCGATTTCTTTGCTCAATACAACTTCCGAAACAATTTCGATGATGCCTTTGATGTATCTGAGGGGTACGCCGTTGGGGCCAGAATGAACTGGACGCTGTTTGATGGCGGGAGAGCCTTTGCTAGAGCCAGACAAGCAGATAGAAATATCGATCTAGCCGAAACCGAATTTGCCAGACAGCGCAACACGATTCGCTTGCAGGTGGAAGAGGCATACTATAACCTCGTCTCCAACCAAGAAAATATCGAAACGACTCGACTCAACGTTCAACGCGCTGAAGAATCGCTGAGGTTGGCTCGCTTGCGCTTCCAGGCGGGAGTTGGGACTCAAACAGACGTAATTAACTCTCAAAGGGATCTCACCGAAGCTCGCAGCCAATTTCTCCAGGCAATTATCGGCTATAATCAGTCGCTGAATGCCTTGCAGCGAGCCGTTAGCAATCTGCCAGACAATCGGCTCTTCGAGTTACGTTAATTGTGGTGTGGGGAGTCGAGGTAAGAACGTAGTTTCTGCGTTACTACCAGACTTCCCTTTGCTTTGATAATCTAAAATCTAAAATCGAATGACTTTACAATTACGAGTTTACGTCCCCGATCATCCTTTGATTAAACACTGGCTGGCAGTTGCTCGCGATGCCAATAACCCATCAGTTCTATTTAAAACCGCGATGACAGAATTGGGACGCTGGTTAACCTACGAAGCAACTCGTGACTGGTTGCCGACTCTTGAAACGACGGTACAAACCCCTCTCGCCCAATGTAGAGCTACCCTGATTAATCCAGAAGTCCCCATTGCCTTTATTCCCATTCTCCGCGCCGGACTCAGTTTATTAGATGGGGCACAAACCTTGCTTCCCCTCGGCTCAACCTATCATTTGGGCATAGTCCGCAACGAAGAAACTTTACAACCCAGTTGTTACTTGAACAAACTGCCAGAACAGTTTCCTTCCCAAACGAGGATCTTGATTCTAGAGCCAATGCTAGCGACAGGGGGATCGATTATGACCGCTATGGCAGAAATTACTCGTCGAGGAGGAGAGCCGGCCTTGATGCGGATTATCTCTGTTGTAGCAGCACCACCTGCCCTAAGACAGTTGAGTGAAAAATATCCTAGCTTGAATATTTATACCGCTATCATTGATGAAGGACTGAATAGTAAAGGTTATATCGTGCCCGGATTAGGAGATGCAGGCGATCGCGCCTTCGGAACTTAGGCGATCGCATGGTTGTATTTAAGCATAAGGAAAAGAACTATGAGTCAGCGTGATGGTTTTGCGGGAGGGTTTTTCTTGGGAGCGATCGTCGGGGGAGTAGTTGGCGGCGTATTAGGGGCGGTTGTCGCTACTCGTCGGCTATCTCAAGAAAGTGGCGAGGAAAATCCGACTTTGCTTTCGCCAGGTAAAGGATCTAAATTCGAGCCAGAAGAAAGAATGGAAAGAGCGCGTCGCAGCTTAGAAGATAAAATTGCCCAACTCAACTTAGCTATTGATGATGTTCGCCAACAGTTAAGTGCAGTCAACGGCAACCAATCAGGACAGGAGATGGGAGAGCAGTGAGCAGTTATCAGTTATCAGTTATCAGTTATCAGTGTCAGGAGTTCAGGACGTAGAGACGTTGCAGTGCAACGTCTGTACAGGAGTTCAGGAGTAAATATTCTTCTTTGTCTCCCGATGAAAGGATTTTGGATTGATTGAGTCACCTTCTCACCAATTCCCCATTCCCCATTCCCCATTCC
The DNA here is from genome assembly GCA_964441015.1 of uncultured Pleurocapsa sp. Classification (GTDB taxonomy): domain Bacteria; phylum Cyanobacteriota; class Cyanobacteriia; order Cyanobacteriales; family Microcystaceae; genus Hydrococcus. The sequence goes on along the minus strand of CAYTUO010000303.1, from coordinate 3,654 downwards.
CCATTCCCCATTCCCCATTCCCAATGACGGTTTTCCCTCCCAAACGGCTTATTGATTAATCGATACAATAAAAGCAAGCTGTCAGAGCTTCGCGGTAGGGTTAATTCCGCGACTCCCCTTATTTCGTCAAAGGAGAGCAGTTTTTGTGAATCAGTTTAAGACCGTTGCTTTATTAGGATTACTCAGTGCTTTACTGATTAGTGCGAGCTATTGGCTCATCGGAGGTTGGACGGGTGCCACCATCGGTATTGTCTTGGCAGCCCTAACTAACCTGGGTTCTTGGTACTACTCGGATAAAATTGCTCTAGCCGCTTATGGAGCGCAGCCCGTCAGTCCAAACCAAGCGCCCGCGCTTCATAGCATGGTCAAACGCCTGAGCGATCGCGCTCAACTGCCTATGCCAGGATTGTATATCGTCTCGACACCTGCGGCTAATGCATTTGCCACGGGGCGAGATCCCGAACACGCGGCAGTTGCCGTCACCGAAGGGATTTTAAAATTACTTCCACAGGACGAACTAGAAGCCGTCATCGCTCACGAACTCACTCATGTCCGCAACCGCGATACCCTCACTCAAGCCGTTGCTGCTACCATTGCAGGCGCAATCTCTTTCCTCGCCCAGATGGTAAGTTACATGATGTGGTTCGGTGGCGGTTCGCGAGACGAAGAAGGCCCAAATCCGTTAGCCTTAATGTTAACGATGATTTTGGCACCGATCGCGGCGACGGTTATCCAACTGGGAATTTCTCGCACGCGAGAGTTTGAAGCCGATGCTGGTGCTGCTAGATTGACGGGGAATCCGAAAGCTTTGGCACGCGCTCTGCAACGATTAGAAAATCTTGGCAGACAACTCCCCTTGGAAAGCAATCCAGCCTTTGAACCCCTGCTAATCAGCAGTCCCTTTTCTCGTCAATTTTTAGCAAACCTGTTTTCTACTCATCCCTCAACCGAAGCGAGAATCAATAATTTACTCAAGGTTGAGAAAGAACTCTCCAAACCATCTACTTTCCAAGCGCTCTAATTTGGTCTGTTTTCAGTTGCAGTTGAAGCTCAAAGTATCTTCTGTGACTGAAGTGATTTTCAATTTGGATATAAATAAACTGGCGATTAAGGAGAAATTGATATGACTACCGAATCCAACGTTCCTAAAGAAAGCGCCATTGTTGAAGTCTCTCAAGAGACAAAAGATCTAGTTGAAAAGGAAATGCCTCAAGAAACCAATGAAGTGAAACAGGCAACAATGGAGCTAATTGAGGCAATTAAGAAGAGGGTACAGTCAGAAGTGCAAGGGGTGAACGATCTCGCTCGCGACACCTATCTTGACGTTGTACAGAAAATGCGCGACGAAGTTGAAAAAATGGATCGCTCGGCTCCAGATCGCATCCAAGAATCGATTAAGCAAGTCCAGAAAGAGGTTGAAAAAGATTTGGATGCTCTATTTAAGCCAATGACTGATTTTGGCAATCGTCTGAGAGAAGCCTTTAAAGCTGGTTGGGAAACCCTAACGGCTCCTCGCAGCGAAGAGTGACTGGTAACTGGTAACTGGTAACTGGTAACTGGTAACTGTCCCCACACCTCCCACACTCCCCATTCCCAGCACGACCTCGATCGCTCGTTCTTTCTGGGGATCGGCTCCTTGAGCGTAGGGTAAGGGAGAGGGAACGATCGCATCTGGCGTGATTCCTTTCCCTTCTAGCCTTTCTCCATCAACCGAAACATCGACGACTGCCAAGTACAACAGACTACCGTCTTTCATCAAGAATGGACGACCAGCAACGACCGCCCCCGCCGTCTTTGAGCCAATGACTGTACCGATCTTGTATTGCTGAAAGCCAAAGGCGAGGATTTCTTTGGCACTTCTGGTTCCTTGGTTGACTAAGGCTACTACTGGCTTTTTCCAAGCATAGTCTATGCTATTTCGACTGCCATCGCGATCGATATTTAAGATATTGGGACTTTTGCCAGTAAAGAGGAGTAAATAGCCCATACTTACTCCACCCCAACCGTCTCGCAGGTCTAAAATTAATCCATCTGCCTCTTTGAGGCGACCGTAGATGAGTTCTTCCTCAAACTGCCTCAAGTCGCGATCGCCGCCAACGCGCGACCAGATATGAATGTAGCCGATTTTTTTGTCATTCTTTGCAATGATGTCCACGCTAGCTTGCTGAGCCTCTAGAAACATCCTCGTAGCGTCATAAATTTTGGGTTGGAGAGAAATGGTTTTTTTCTTACTAGAGTCGCCAGTTCGCTGAAGCAAA
>CAYTUO010000303.1:0-1386 GCA_964441015.1 uncultured Pleurocapsa sp. | reverse complement strand
ACCGGCTTTGTCCTGAAAAGAACGAATTGGTTGATAGGGTTTGCCATCTACTTCTAGCAGTTCGTCTCCTACCTCAAGTCCAGCTTTAGTCGCAGGACTGTCGTCTAGAATGGCGCTAACAAAAGTTTTGCCCTCAATTTCTTGGGTAAATGCCCCAATTCCGCTATATTCAAGCTTGCCATTGGGAAGAAATTTTTTTAGCTTTTTTTGCAGTTCGGTAAATCCCTCAAAAATTCCCAAAAGCTGATAGTAGGCTGGTTCTGACTGAGTGTAGAGGTGGGTATGAGAAGTCTGCAACTCAGAAAGCATCTGATTGATAACGACTGCGACTTCTTCAGTAGACTTTGCGCTTTCTGCTTGGGGTTCGTACTGATCTTTGATGGCTTTCCAGTCAAGGCCGTTGAAGTCGCGATCATAAAAGTTCTCGTTAACTGTTTTCCAGACTTCATCAAAAAGATCGGATGGCGATTCTTCTGAAGTTGAGATGATTGGCGACAAGCAAGATAGTAACAGCCAAACTGAGAAGCTAATTAAAGCAATTCTAGCCCAGTGACTGAGCTTAGGAAGTTGATCGCCTTTCCAGTTAAATAACATAAAAATAAATAACTTTTCAGAATTGAGAATACTGAGGCTGATTTGGTGCTAAACCAATAGTTTTTTGGCGCGATCGCTGCTAGGATGTTATTTTCCTCATTAAAGCACGAGCCTTGGCTTCAGTCGAAACAGCAGGTGTCTTTTCTGGGACAGCCGTTTTTGCAGTGGCAGTACCCGCTTTGTTGTAGGTTACGCCACGATAGGTAAGTTTCATCGTTTTCGCTCCTCTGAAATTGTTGCGATCAAAGGCGCGTTCCTTCGGGATATTTCCCTACTTCCGTCTTCCCATCCACGGCAATAGTCACTTCTTGAACGCCTTGACTGGCGACTGCGGTTTGAGACTTGGGTTTGCTCAGCAAAAACCACCAGAGTTCCAATCCGATCAGCGATAAGCCTCCAAGCGTAACTGCACCTTTGAGCCACAGGGGTTGCTCGATCCGACGAAATTGACTCATTTGAGGAGTTGGCGATCGCGACATCTCGTGAGGCATTTGGGCGACTGTTTCGCTAGAAGCGATTCTTAGCATGAGTCCAAGACTCGCTATCGTGCCAAGGATCAGCTTGTTGTTCAACATAAACCTATCTCCTATAGAATGGCTTTTGCTTGAAAGTTCCGCAGACGCAGAGCATTGGTAACGACAGAGACAGAACTAAATGCCATCGCTGCACCCGCAATAATCGGGTTGAGCAACCAGCCGAAGATCGGGAAGAGAATCCCCGCCGCAATGGGAATCCCCGCTACGTTGTAGATGAAAGCAAAGAAGAGATTTTGGCGAATATTTCGCATGGTGG
>CAYTUO010000302.1:0-5887 GCA_964441015.1 uncultured Pleurocapsa sp. | reverse complement strand
GCAAAAGAGATGGGGTTAACTAAAATTCCTCCTGCACCAGATTATCTTAAAACTGACGTGAGTTCGACGGGGAAAGAAAGCTAGAAAGCTTGCCAAGAAAGGAATTGGAGAGAGAGGAGAAAAAAGATAACTAAAATTACGAGAATACGTTCCTGTTGTGCTGCGATCGCCAATACTTCTGGATCTTTAACACCTCCCAACCCAGCAGCAAAGGCAGTTTGGAAATCAATTGCAGGTTCTCGTCGTAAAACACCTGTTACGATCACCTGATTCAAATCAGCATCAGCTTGGTAGCGAACATTCAAGATTCCACCTGCTGTCTCGTAGCTTTAGCAGCGATGAGTTTACTGTGAAGAACTGGTAAGACTTCAAGGATGTGTTTTAGTTGCTCAATCAAACGGGAGGAACCGCTCTTAGCTGCTCCAAATCGCAGTTCACACGCCACGATAATGCTCGTACAAACGCTGTCTTCCCCGACAGTAGCAATACGCTGGAAAACCCGACCTTGAGGATGCCTGACCAGATCTGACAGAATATTGGTATCAAGCAGGTACTGATAGGTCATTGGGTGGCATTAAAGTGTAATGTCATCAAGGGGGAGTAGTCCCTCGTCTATGTTAGGAAAATTGTCTGTAATGTCTTGCAACGTAGTCAGCAAGGAAAGTAGAGAACTAGGAGGAATGGGTTCAATGATTAAGCGATGCCCTTCTTTGCGTAACAAAACCTCTGTACCCGATAGGGCAAATTCATGGGGAATGGTTAGGACTTGATCTTGTCCACTTGTTAGTAGAGAAACATGGCGTGAGTTTTGCATAAGCGACCTCTTTGTTCTGTCAATTGTCATCAATTTAGGGAATGGCGATTTAAATCGTGGATTCCAGTCCGTAACCGCACAAATTTGGACGCAAGGAAATCCATATCCAGAGCAATTTACTGGCTCTCTCAGCACCGCCCCTCATTTAATCGCACTCTATCGCCATTGGCAAGCCATCTATCAAGCCCGAATGGCACTAAGATAAGAACACAAAGACTTTACTATGGGTAAGGGGAAAGGGGAAGGGGGAAGGGGGAAAGAGCTTCTCGTAGAGAGTACGTTAACTTTTTAAACATTGCCAAAGGATCGGCAGGAGAAGTTCGCAGTCTTTTAAGAGTTGCGTTAGAAATCGGTTATGACTTTCTAGAGCAGGTTCTCTAGATTCGATGTTACAGAATACAGAATTATCCCGGTTACTGTTAATTAGGAACTGGTTCAGGTATTGCAACAGGTAGTCGCGTCGTCTTCGCCTCAATCAAACACCTTTTGCAAATCCAAGATAAAATTTGGCAAAATATTTTCACCAGATAAATTAATGGAGCTTTGCAAGACTTCCACCTCTCGATTCGCTCGATAAATTTCAACGATTTTACCTTGCGGATCGATTAACCAGCCCAACTGTAAGCCATTCTGCAAATATTCCTGCATCTTCTCCCGTAGCGTTTTCATTGAGTCCGTTTTCGAGCGCAATTCAATGACAAAATCTGGGCAGATAGGCGAAAAATCATCCTGTTGCTCTGGGGTTAATCCTTCCCATCTCTCTCGGCGTATCCAAGCAACATCAGGAGAGCGATCTGCCCCATTGGGAAGGTGAAAAGCTGTAGAAGAATCAAACGCTACTCCTAATTGACTGCGTTCATTCCAAACAAAAAGTTGACCTGCTAAATCAAAGTTTCTCCTTCCTGTACTACAGCCTGTTGGCGGCATAATAATCAGTTCTCCTTTAGCAGTTTTCTCTAGCCGCAAATCCCTGTTAGCTGCTGCTATTTTCTTAAACTGCTCTTGAGTGATTGTTAAAGTCTCTGGTAGATTGACTAATCTAGTATTCATGCTGTATTTTTCCCTCTTATTATGAAGCAGAGCATTATTCTATTCCTAATTGTAGCGGGAGTGATGTATTGGCTTATTTAATGGAGGAAAATGGACTAAGTTTATCAGACTGAATCAAGCCAACTTAGTCAGGATGATTATGGCTCTCTATCATCGTCGAGTTGAGCAAATTTTAGAGGCACTGCGCCCAGTTTTCCGCCGACAAGCCGCCTTTGAATGGTTTGTCTTGTTGATGTGGACTATAGTGGGTATGGAAAACTTTTCACTGTCCAGTACGTTTAGTGTTCCCAAGAAATTTAAAAAACTACCAGATCGCTTGCAAATTTAAAATAAAACCGAGCAATACATTTTCCCCTGATAAGGTAGCGGGATTGTCTAAAACCTGTTTATCTTGTCCGATACGATAAATTTCTACTTGTTTGTCTTGCGGATTAATCAGCCATCCCAAACGCGTGCCGTTATCGATATATTCAAGCATCTTTTCTTGTAGCGTTTTTAAGACATCGGTGGGAGAGCGCAATTCAATGACAAAATCGGGACACAATGGCAAAAATTTCTCTTGCTCAACTGGAGTTAGATTGTTCCATTTTGTTAATGGTATCCAACTTGCGTCGGGAGAGCGATCTGCGCCATTGGGAAGCTTGAAACCACCAGAAGAATCAAAGACGATCCCTAGTTGAGTTTGTCGGTTCCACAGTCCTAATTCAATAATAATTTCTGAGTTTTTGCGGCTGGTTTCTCCTCCTGTTGGCGACATAATAATTAATTCTCCTGTAGAAGTACGCTCAAATTGAAGGTCGCGATTTGCCGAACACAGTTGGGTAAACTGTTCGTCGCTAAGTCGAGCCGTTGGCGGAAAATTTAGAGTTATCGCTGTCATATTTTTTCAACGATCTAATCAGTAGTTGAGCGAGTGCAGATATCTTTATTGATTAGTATATCTGTTCTTGACATCGCTAAGATTCTAAATTATTAGACATCTCCAAAATAGTAATATTATGTGCTAAAAGAAGCTAGGATAAGGTTTTTGGCACCTAAATATGAGTTCTATACTGAATCACATTGAGGTGAATCCTCAAGAAACACAGCGTTTAATTGGTCTAGGATACATTGAGCTACAACAATTAATTCAAAATGCAGAACGATTCCACTCGGAAAAACAAGCAGCACTAGAATCAAAAAAAATTAGAATTATTGCTGGGGGAGGGGGACGGAAGCTAAAATTGTCTCGACGAGAACAAATAATTTTAACCTTGGGTCAGATGATTATCTTGCCAGATGGGTCAGATCTAGTCGATGTTGTCGCCGGTGAACCAGGACCGAAAAGCGACATAACATTGTTCCGAGAAAATCGCGTTCGCTTTGACCAGAAGCAAAGATTTAAAGGAGATAAAGCTTACCAGGGAGAAGATTTAATTACCACTCCAATAAAAAAAACCAGAAATCGAGAATTAACACCAGAACAAAAAGAACAAAATAAGAAGTTCTCAGCTAAACGAATTTTAGTTGAACATCGAATTCGTTCGGTCAAAATCTTTCGAGTAGTTCAAGAAAGATTTAGATTAAATCCTCAAAAATATAAACAAGTAATTTTGACAATTTGTGGGTTAGTAAGATTCCGAATTGGCTCGTTAATATTACCAGCAGAAATCCCAGCTAGGTCAGGGGGACAAAATTAACGCACACAACCAGATATTTTGGCTTGATTATTAACAACAAATATCTCAAAGCACTATTCTATCGTATAAACTAGCCCGATTCCGAATCGGGCGATCGCGTTCTATAAGCTAGTCACAGAGATACTTCGGTAGTTTTCGGAGATGTCTAATGTGTTGTTTGGCCCAAATCAGAGCCAATCGTAGTCCTTTCAAGAATTTAGGAGCAGTTTTGGCTCGATAGGCTTTCCAGAGCTGGCCTAAGAGAGTTCTTCGATAATTATGATGAGTTGGACAACCTTTCTCAACTTTAAACGTAAGCGATCGCTTCAAATGGTACCCCAAATTGACGTAAATACATGGGCTTGTCTATTTCGTCAGTTTTTCCTACCATGTAAGGCATCACGAAATCTGGACGTAACTGATCCACTTGTTGGTTCTGTTTAAGCTTAATACGACGAATGGGAAGTTGTTGTTTAGTTGAGATGACAACATCGTGGAACCAGAAGCCTTTTTCTAGAGAATCACTGATATGGGTAAATTCAGAAGCAAAACCCGTTCGGGCTTGAATTTCCAGCAACACTTCTGGTAAATCAGCACGAGGTAAAAGTCTTTCTACCGTTGTCCTCAAACTGACGAGACTAGGAGGTTCATCTAACTTCTCCAAACCCTTCAGCACCAGAGTTTCTTTTCCAGCAACACAATCAATCCTCACCCATCCATTGTCGGCAAAATTAGCGGCTGTCTGTCGATAGGCTTCATCCAATTGTTGTGCTAGAGCTTCTAACTCCGCTATGGCATTAGTAGAACGTTCGAGAAGACGGCAAATCTGAGGTTTACTGGATTTCCACTCTTCACCCTGCAACAATTGTACTCTCGGATCCCGCCAGCGATTGGAAGGACTGACAAATACGTCCCTGCGCCGCAAAGCCGCCCGTAACTGTTCTAGAACACAAAAGGTATAAGCTTGAATGGCACTAAGATAAGCGAAAATCCTTGAAGAATAAGGGCTTGAACCGAATCACTACCTCGACCAGTTAAGGGGTTATGAGCGCTATTCAACAAGCAGCCAGCCTCAATCGAGATGCTCCCGGTGATGCAGGCGATCGCCAACCCAGTAGACACTCAGATGAAAAATGACCGAGAGCGAGGCTATAGAAAGCAAAAGTCCCAAATACCAATAAGAGCAAGCGATTGAGAGTTTGATAAAGATTAGTCAACCCATGCTTGACAAATAGGATTTTGTCTTAACTTGTCACCAATGCCCTATAGTCAATTCCCAGACAGTCGTGCTATGAATTTACGTATGGTTAACAAGCAGAGGTGTTGGAGCAGTGGACCCATGCTCCCTTAATTTCCCAACCGGATCATCCAAAAGAAGCGATCGCCATAAATCAGGGCATGATTAGGGCTAAAGAGCTATCGCCGCTGAGATTCGGTCGAATTTAACCTACAATTCAGTGATCGCAGACGAACAGACATCGCACCCTGATCAACCGTCCTACATGAGCGATCACCTGACTTTAAAGACAGTCTCGACAAAATTAGCGATCACCCTTGAACGAACAGACATCGCACGCTCGTCAACCCTCATCCCTGAGCGATCGCATTACTTTAAACACAGTCTCTACAAGATTAGCGATCACACTCTTGTAATCGTGAGAGAATGAAATAAAAATCAAAAGCGACTAATCATGAAGCGAGAATTTAATGTGATTATCGAGCGAGATGCAGATAGATACTTTGTCGCTTCCGTCCCTTATCTTGCAGGATGTCATACGCAAGCCAAATCTTTAGATGAGTTGATGGAACGTATCCGAGAAGCTATCGAACTTTGTTTGGAATTTGAGGAGTCACAGGATTCATTGGATTTTGGACGAATTTAAGTCCCTGTTATGATGTAAGGCGATCGCCTCTGTTTAAGACTGTCGCTACAAGAGCGATACTAAAATTGAGAAATCTATTGCTGCTATCTGAACAGATAATATGAACACTAATACCGTCAGTTTACCTGCTACCCTCGAATTAAATATTGACTTAACTGACGAGCAATTTTTTCAGCTCTGTCAAAATAACCGTGACTTGAGATTCGAGCGTACAGATGCAGGGGAATTAATTATTATGCCGCCGACGGGAAGCGAAACGGGCGATCGCAATGCCGATCTAACTTATCAGTTGAGAGCTTGGAGTCGCCAAAATCAGCTAGGAAAATCCTTTGACTCTTCTACTGGTTTCAAACTTCCTAACGGTGCAGAGCGCTCCCCAGATGCATCTTGGGTAAAAATGGAACGGTGGAACGCCCTAACTCAAGCGGAAAAAGAAAGATTTGCTCCTTTGTGTCCCGATTTTGTGGTTGAATTAATGTCTC
>CAYTUO010000301.1:0-5899 GCA_964441015.1 uncultured Pleurocapsa sp. | reverse complement strand
CCCTCCGTTTCCTCCCCCGATAAATCGGGAGTCTCCACGGAGGCTTAAAGATGAAGCTCACAGGCGTTACCGGTTTAACTTCGGCTACTATTGCTAATTTAAAAGCGCTAGGAGCCATCGAAGTTTAATTTGAGATCAAGCAGTTGCTGCGTCAGACTCTAAGGCTAACTGCTCGCTGCTGGGTAATTCCAGACAATAGCCCGCACCGTAGACAGTTTTGATGTAGCGAGGATGTCGGGGATCTGGTTCTAATTTCGTTCTCAAATGGCGGATATGAACGCGAATGGTTTCGATATCGTCATCGGGATCGTATCCCCACACTTCTTTGAGAATCTCGCTCGGAGCGACGGTTTGACCGTGACGCTGTAGCAGACAATGAAGTAACTCAAATTCCAAATGGGTGAGCTTCACCGTTTTGCCAAACCAGATCGCCTCAAAGCGTTCGGGAACTAGGGTTATGGGGCCGTAGTTGAGAATTTCCGAGTGTTTCGCGGCTTGAGGAATGCGATCAGTTCTGCGTAGCAAAGCTCTTACTCTGGCTAGCATTTCTTCGACTTCAAACGGTTTGGTCAGGTAGTCATCAGCCCCAGCATTAAAGCCTTCTACCTTATCCTGGGTTTGACTCAAAGCTGTCAACATGAGGACGGGAATGTCAGCCGTGCGATCATCTCGGCGAAGTCTCTGGCAAACCGTAAAACCCTCGACTCTGGGTAGCATGAGATCGAGCATAATTAGGTCTGGTTGCAATTGTACCGCTAGCGCCTGACCCTTGATCCCGTCTTCAGCTTGATTCACGTCATAACCAGCCATCTCCAAGTTAATGGAGACTAATTCCGAGATTGAGGAGTCGTCATCAATTACAAGTATTCGAGGCATCACCAAAGAGTTATGACTATAGTGTATGTAAAGGTTAGCTAAGAACTGTGAGTTTAAAATAAGATTCCTGTACCGATTATAAGCACGATCGCTAAATTCGTTGTCAATTTATCGGAGTTTAACCAGTAATTTGACCGAGTTAGAGGTCTTTATGTAAAGATTTGTAAAAGATTGAGAGACTTCATTGACCCGATGATGAGCGATCTTTTTCAGACTGATCCGTGGCTAAGAAATGGTCTATCAATGACTCTCTATACGGCTTTAAAGGCTAGTCGGACGTGGGAAAACACCATCGTAGAAACAGAGCCACCCTATCAGGAATATATTTTTCTCGGCGCGGGAGAAGTGCCCATTTTTGGTGCGATCGCCCTTCCCGAACGTCCGCGAGGCACGATTATTGCTACCTATGGCATTACTGGAGAGGTAGAAAATCAATGGTTTCTGAGATTGCTTGGACGCAAAGCATTTGCTCGAAATTATGCAGTCGTTCTTTTCGATTGGCGTGCCCACGGAAAAACGGCACAATTGTCTGCGACATTAACGTCTGATGGCTTATACGAAGGGGAAGATTTTGTTCGCATTGCTGCCCAAGCAAAAGCATTGGGGTGTCCCGCCCCATTTTGGTTCACAGGCTATTCTCTAGGGGGACAGTTGGCACTGTGGGCAACCAAAGCAGCACAGACGATCGCGCTGTGGGGGCAGGATTTGGGGCTAGATGAGTCGGAAATTGGCGGGACGGCAGTGATCTGTCCTAACCTAGACTCTAATCGTTCTCTGTCATATCTGCTCAGGCATCCTTTGGGCAAGTATTTAGAGGGCGCGATCGCGTCCGAACTGAAAAAACTCGCTTGGAAACTACATCAATTTCATCCCCAGGCGATCGATCCGGCCGCCATCGAACGGGCGAATAGTATATCAGGATTCGATCGCGAATTGATTATCGAACGCTTAGGCTTTTCCTCCGTAGAAGAATATTACGACGCAAGTAGCGCGCTCAAACTACTCCCTTTTTTGAGAATACCGACGCTGATTCTCTACGCGGCCGACGATCCCCTGTTCGCTCCGACTATCGTCCCTGACTTGCAAGACGCTTGTGCCGATAATCGGGCGATTGACTTGATTCTAACGGCTCATGGCGGCCACGTCGGCTATCTCAGTAATAAATCCGGCCAACGCCTTGCAGGAGATCCCGATTGTTGGTGGGCATGGAATCGAGTATTGGAGTGGTGCGATCGACGTGACTGGTGACTTATCAGTGACCAGTTACCAGTTATCAGTTATCAGTAATTGTAGTGTGGGCCGAAGAGCTTACGCGAGCGGGACGCTCGCACTACTAATTCCCAATCACCAATCACCAATCACTAATCACCAATCACTATCATCGTAAAAATTCTTAATGAAAATTCTCATCAAATCAGTTTAATCTACCCAATTAGGCGGATTTTTAAATTGCTGTAGCCCACAAAACACGGAAAGTTAACTCAAGAAATAGGAAATTTAGCATGAGCGTCAATCTAGCAACCATGTTGCGCGAAGGGACGAAAAAATCCCACACAATGGCAGAAAACGTTGGTTTTGTCAAGTGTTTTTTAAAAGGTGTTGTAGAAAAAAATTCATATCGCACGTTAGTGGCTAACCTCTACTTCGTCTATTCAGCGATGGAAGAGGAAATGGAAAAGCTTCGCCAACACCCTATCGTCTCCCAGATTTATTTTCCTCAGTTAAATCGCAAGCACAGCTTAGAGCAAGATTTACACTACTACTACGGTGCCAACTGGCGCAATGAAGTTAAGCTGTCAGAAGCGGGAGAAGCCTACGTTCAGCGCATCCGAGAAGTTGCTGCAACTCAACCCGAACTCTTGGTGGCTCATTCCTACACTCGCTATCTTGGGGATTTGTCTGGCGGACAGATTCTCAAGAAAATTGCTCAACGGGCAATGAATCTCAACGATGGCGGCACGGCTTTCTATGAGTTTCAGGAAATTCCTGATGAAAAAGCCTTCAAGAATGAATATCGCCAAGCTATGAACGATCTGCCTGTCGATGAAGAAACGGCTCAACGCATCGTCGATGAAGCCAATGAGGCTTTCCGCATGAACATGAAGATGTTCAAAGAGTTAGAAGGCAACCTGATTATGGCGATCGGTCGGATGCTCTACAATACTCTTACTCGCCGTCGGACTGCTGGCAGCACCGAATTGGCTACTTCTGAATCCTAAAGTCTCGGTTCTGAGAAATTAATACAATCCGGTTGTTTCAAACTGGAATGAAATTGGACAATCCTGTAAGCTGGGTTGCGGTGTGAAAAATCGTTATCTAGCTGTCAGGATTGTTGGCTTTTTTAGGACAAGTTTATCGATTTGCCCAAGTCTCGGTATCGATGTATTCGCGCCAACGAACGATCTGACCAGCTTGAAAATCGACGACGATCGCGTCATCAGCTTTGCTAAGACGGCCTGTTGCGTTCTCTCGATCTTCCCAATGCCATTCTGCCACTGCGCGATCGCTTTCAACAATGATGCGTTTAATCTCAATTTTTACTTCTGAGTGGGAAGTAGCAAAGTCAGCAGCAATTTTTTGAATGGCCTCCCGTCCTACCCAGCGATTACCAGGAACGATGAATTCTCCATCAGGACTAAACAGGGAAGCAAAAGCTTCTGCATCTCCTTTGACCCAGGAATCTCGTGCTTGTTGAATGATGAATCGCATTTCTTCGGGTTGCCTATTGTGAACCATTGAAACAAACTCACAATCCTTCTCTCCTGCTGTCTCAGCTAGCAACCTAGATGACTCGCATTTTACAATGTCGGACGATTTTACTGTAGGTTCTGCTTGAGTAGGGATTCTTGTATTCATTAGCATTATGACGATTCCCAGAATTATCCCAAACAGGATGGAAAAAGTGCGATCGCTCATAATTTTACTCGTTCTTGATACTATGCTCTTCTATCATCCTGAATAAATTTCAAGGCGACACCGTTCATACAGTAGCGTTTGCCAGTTGGTCGGGGGCCGTCATCAAATACATGACCGAGATGTCCGCCGCAGCGACGACAATGCACTTCAATTCGGGTCATAAAAAACGATTTGTCTAGAGAAGTCCCGATCGCGCCTTTAATAGGACTATAGAAACTGGGCCAACCAGTCCCACTATTAAATTTTGTTTCAGAGGAAAACAAAGGTAGATCGCAGGCTGCACAGACGTATGTTCCCTTGGTGTATTGCTTATCGAGTGGACTGCTGTAGGGGCGTTCGGTTCCGTGTTGGCGCAGTACATAAAACTGTTCTGGTGTCAAGATTTTGCGCCATTCTTCCTCCGTTTTTTGGATTTCAAAATCTTCCTTTGATGCTGCGATCGCTTTTGGTTGCCAAGGTAGATAACGCGATAACCATACTGTAGCGATCGTTGTTGCACCAGCCCGTAAAAAACTACGTTTGTTCATCGATCGATAAAAATTGGTATGAGTTGGCTTTTGATGGTAATTAAATTCCAGTAACCTGAGATTATACTGAGAAATAAGTGAGAATAAATAGAGTTTTTATAAGGATTGAATCAATGCTTGTAAGCAGGAAGCATAATTAAACGAACAATATAGAGCTACTTTTTTCCTGATTTTCTCCTGGTATTATTATCTAACTAAACCGAAATTTTCGTTATTTGCGTAACTAGATGAGGTGTTGTTTGATAGCTCCTCAGCCTTCATGACAAAATCTGAGGGCAGAAGGAGCTTGGCACAGAACTGGATAGCGGTCAGGACAATACCCCCTACCAAACCGCCAATAATTCCTGGAAGCACCTGGGGCTGAATAGCTAGACTGATTGAAGTTCCATTGGATACTGCCTCAGCCAAAGGTGCTGATAATCTAACTTTATGAGCCAGAACAACACCGATCAATACGGCAACAGATAAAAGAAAGGTTGGCTGAATCAAGGAAAGCAGCTTGATACCCCAGAGAGGCAGTTGAAGTTTTTCACTTTCAGGAATGGGTAAGTTCATCCACCAAAGAGAGATGACACCTGCCAGGCCTGTTAGCCACAAAATTGTAAACAACTTCATTGACATAGCATTTACTCTAATTACAGCCTGATCTTATAGGCAGAGTATCAAAACTATGGAAAAAGACCTTATGGAGATCTGCCCTATGAAAAACAGCAAGTTTTGTAGAAGTAGCGTTAAGACTTTGGCGATCGCGCGGTCTAGATTCGGGCGACGGAATTCTATAAAGTATTTTTGAATTGAGTAAAAATTCTCTGAGCAGCAAGGAGAGAAAATCAATGCGGGCAGTCATCTGTGGATATTACGGGAAAGGCAATGGCGGCGACGAAGCTTTATTAGTATCTTTGCTGCAAATGTTACCCAAAAAGGTAACTCCCATCGTGCTTTCTGGCAATCGGGCCCAGACGAGCAAGCGCTATGGCGTAGAAAGTTGCGATCGCCGTTCGGCTTTTCCCATTTTACGGGCACTGCGAGACTCCCAATTATTTATCTGGGGTGGCGGCAGTTTAATGCAAGATGCAACCAGTTTTCTCAGTCCCTTTTACTATGCTGGATTAATGGCACTAGCACAGCAGCAAGGCTTAAAAACCATCGCCTGGGCGCAGGGAATCGGGCCTCTCAAGCATCCCATCACGCGCTGGATGACAAAACAGGTTTTACAGGGGTGTGCGGCTGTCAGCGTCAGGGATCTCGCTTCGGCTAGCTTAGTCGCAGACTGGAATATCTCTCCCCTGATTGCACCCGATCCAGTTTGGGCACTAGAAGCCAAACCAGTCAAAGGATTGTGGGATTTACCAGCCCCCAGAGTCGCCGTGAATTTGCGATCGCATCCCAACCTAACGCCCAAAAAACTTGCCACTCTCACTCAAGCTTTAATTGACTTTCAAAAGGCAACAAAGACTTGCATTTTACTCGTTCCCTTTCAAGCTTCTCAGGATTTAGCGATCGCACATTCCATTGCCGATCAACTTCCGGGCGATCGTCAAGTGCTTACCCTCGAAGATCCCAGAGAATTAAAAGGCTTA
>CAYTUO010000300.1:0-5916 GCA_964441015.1 uncultured Pleurocapsa sp. | reverse complement strand
AGCAACGCGATCGAACTGACGAGTCAGGTAATCTCGTAAAGCCACTTCTCGACTTTGAGATTGGTAGAGACTGCGGGGAAACTGAGCAATTGACTGAGAAACTTTGACGATGAATTTACTGGGTGAGGCGAAAGGATCTCCCTGTACCTGCTCGATAATCAGGGTAAAGTCTGGAAATTTGTAGTTTCCCTTGAGGTCTTTGTAAGCTTTGTAACCACGTCCATCTAATTGTAGCAATGTGGAACGCAGACTTTCTCGATTAGACATCGCATCACAACATTGGATTACATCAAATATTGTTCCATGCGGACGCAGAGAATTTAAAGACCAGTAAATCTCACATCAAGCAAAATAAACAAAAATTAAGTTTTTTGTATTTATGTTACATCTCAATAACTTTTAGAGAGGATTAGGAATTTTAATTTTATATTTTCTTTAGATTATCCTCGAACACTAGCTCAGACTTGAGGTAAGGCTGTTTGAAACCGTTACTATTACATCAAATCTGGTATATCGTGAATGCGACTCAGACTCAAACTCTCCTTGAGCTAAATGATGGAGAGTTAATCGAGCAAATCGTGATCGATCTCGAACAGAAAAGACCGCTCTCGCTTGAAGAAAATGGTCTGGTGCGTACTTATCTTAACTCTAAAACGTCGCTGATTCGCGATCTAGCCTATGCACGCCTATGACGATTTTGAGCCAGATGTACCTCAGCACGCACCGAGTTTTTTCCGGCTAACTGTCTAATTGCTGCTGGAGATATTGCGCCCATTGCGCCGCCAAGGGGATTTCAGTAAAGGGAATTTGAATCGAACTCATTCCCTGTGCGAAACTAAATTCTATGACGGGTGTGCCCTTAGTCGGGAGCGATTCCAAAGTGACTGGGCGATCGTCTACCAGAAGGCGAATTGCTCGAACATTATCTAGAGAAAAGGTTTGCAAATTAATTGGCCCTGAGCGAGTTGGTTTGCCCCACGTCAGACAATTGCCTTTTTGACCCAAAATAGCATAGATGTCGTACTTAGAGCGATCAAATTCTTCTGCCCAGCGACGATAAGCTTCGATTTTTTGGTATTCATTCCAACCCGTCCACGCCAACCAAAAAAAGATGACGAGCAGGGGCAACCACAAAAGACCTCTTTCCATGCCTCAATTTTCGCATATCATAAGTTGAATTGATGCTAGAAAAGCGATGGTAGCCCTCTTCAATTTGTTAGGACTTGATAGTTCCCTGACGAAGCAATATCAGAAAGAATTAATGATGGCGTTGTATTAATTTTTAACCATGACTTTGCCCACAGTTTTCGTTACACGCTGCATTCCTGATGCGGGTTTAGAGTTGTTGCGTGATCGCGCCTCAGTTGAAATCTGGAGGGAACGCCAACCGCCTCCCTATGAAGTTTTACAAGAAAAAATCCAGTCCATTGATGGGTTACTCTGTCTGTTAACTGATCGCATCGATAAACACTTAATTGACACAGGAACAAATTTAAAAGTCATCAGTCAGATGGCAGTGGGCTATGACAATATCGATGTAGCTGCGGCGACGACGAGAGGCATTCCTGTGGGTAACACGCCTGGTATCCTGACAGAGGCAACGGCTGATTTAGCTTGGGCGTTACTGATGGCAGCAGCACGGAGAATTGTAGAGGCAGAAAGATTCGTGCGCGAGGGAAACTGGCAAACCTGGGAACCGATGCTCTTGTTGGGAGCAGATGTAGCAGGAGCGACTTTAGGCATCGTCGGGTTTGGACGCATCGGACAAGCGGTTGCTCGTCGTGCCAAGGGATTTGAGATGCGGGTGCTTTATTCGAGTCGGCACCGATGCGGAACAGAATTAGAACAAGCAATGGGGGTTGAATATGTTCCCTTCGAGCAGTTGTTACAAGAGTCGGATTTTGTGACAATTCATACGGTTTTGTCTGAAGAGACTTATCATCTGTTCGATCACTCGCAGTTTGAAAGGATGAAACCGTCAGCCATTCTCATCAATACTGCACGGGGCGCGATCGTTCATCCAGAAGCTTTGTATTATGCCCTAAAAACGGGTCAAATTGCTGGGGCTGCCTTAGATGTTACCGAACCGGAACCGATCCCCCTCGACAGTCCTTTATTGAGTTTGCCCAATCTAATTATTCTGCCTCATATTGGCAGTGCTTCTCTAAAGACGCGATCGCGCATGGCATTAATGGCGGCTCAAAATTTGCTCGCAGGATTATCGGGAGAACGTTTGCCCCATTGCGTCAATCCTGGAGTCTATGAGACTTCTGTTTAGACTAATTTCTAATTTGTAGTGTTGAGACTTGAAACATGATATATTCCAAATCCCATTAAGACTAGAAATTTGCGATCGCGAGAACAATTAATATCCAGATGCCAATGGGTATTTTTTTCTGATGATGAACCAAACGCCAGATAGCCACTGCTGCAATAAAAAAACTGATGTTTGATATAGCATTGAGTGGTTCAGCTAATACACCTGGCGCGAGACGTTCACAGTAAATATCAATATAATCCATTTAATTACTGAGTTATTTATTCAACTTTTCATCTGCGATCGCACCTTAAAATTGTCGCCAAATTTTGATAGTAGTATCTCTACTCGCACTGATAATTGTTTTTCCATCTGAACTGATAGCAAGCGACGTAATCTCGTCCAAATGTCCCTTAAGGGTACAAATTTCTTGTCCTTTATCAACTTGCCATAATTTAATAGTTTTATCCCAACTACCACTAACTAAAGTTTTGCCATCTGGACTAAAGATTACCGTAGAAACTCGATCTAAATGACCAGCTAAACTATAAATTTCTCTTCCCGTTTTTAAATCCCATAACTTAATAATGCGGTCAAAACCACCAGTAGCAAGTATCTGTCCGTCTGGACTAAAAGCGATAGATAATACCCCTGAATTTCCTTTAATTGAGCGAAGGACTTTACCATCTCTAAGAGCGCGAATCCTCAACTGCTTCTCCAATCCACCGCTAGTCAATAATTTTCCATTTGGACTGATAGCAATCGATAAAATCTGAGCAGAATATCCCGTTAGTGTGTAAAGTTCTTTTCCCGTACTTAACTGCCAAGCTTTAATGGTTTTATCGGCACTGCCACTAACAATTTTTTTACCATCAGGACTAATTGCTACAGTTAAAACTTCATCTGTATGTCCAGAAAACCAACCCCCAATAGTCCGAACATTTTTAGTCTTTAAATCCCATATTTTAATGGTTTTGTCACTGCTACCACTAACTAAAAAATTTCTATCTGGACTAATTGCAATACTCCGTACAGAGTCAGTATGTCCTTTCAAGGTAAAAAGGGCTTGTTCTGTTCTAAGTTGCCATACTTTGATCGTACAATCGTAACTTGCACTAGCAAAAATTCTTCCATCTTTACTAATAGCAACAGCACTAACTATCTTGGAATGTCCCATCAAAGTTCGCGTACATTGCCAAGGCAGATTTGAAGTCGATTGAGATGTTTTTGAAGAATAAAAAGATTCAGAGGCAGGATTTTGAGGCCAAGGAGAGGATCGCTCAGAAACAAAGCTATCAGGATATTGTTTTTTTAATTTTAATTCTGCTGCTTTTTTTAAATCTGCTTCGGCTCTATTTTCAAATCCTAATTTAGAGAAAATAAATCCGCGATATTGATAGGCTTCAATATAATTAGAATTTAGGCGAATCGCTAGAGAAAATTCCTCGATCGCGTCTTGATAAAGTTTCTTTTCAGCATACTTTACTCCTTCTTGATAGTGTGATTCAGAACTTGAGCGCTTAGTAGAAATGTCTGAGGCAACTGCTGAAAAAGTTACTTCGGGTTGAGGTTGATAATCCTTAAGTGCTTCATAAGCTTCGAGGATCTTTTTAAATTCCTCTTCCGCTTTTTTTTGTTCCTGGGAATCTTGGGAAAAGCGATCGGGATGCCAAATTTTGACTAGATTTCGATAAGCTTTTTTCACCTCTTCTGGGGAAGCATTTGCTTTAAGTCCGAGAATTTCGTAATACCGACTGTATTGACTCATCTGAGAAGGTGATTAGCGATCGGTGAGAAGGTGAGAAGGTGATTGGTGAGAAGGTGATTGGTGAGAAGGTGATTGGTGAGAAGGTGATTGATAACTGATAACTGATAACTGATAACTGATAACTGGTAACTGGTAACTGGTAACTGTCCCCATACTCCCCTCAAGGACTAATCCAAAATTGAATAACCTTCCTTGAGATCTATTTAAATAGTTAAATAATATTAAAATCATGAAAGAGATGAGCAACTGTTACCCGTGAAATTACAATCTTTACCGCCACTGAGTCAAAATTCTAATCAACCCTTAAAAAACCCTCAACTACAGACGATCCTAGCAGATACGCTGACTGTCTTTTGGGGAGAGTGGTTAGAGTTGCGATCGCGCCTTGTCCAGATAGCAGCGACGGGGTTAATCTCCCCTCTGATCTATATCTTCGCGTTTGGTTTAGGATTGGGAAGCGCACTTGATCGCGCAGTTGAACCGCCTGCGGGAGACAGTTACTTAGAGTTTATTTTGCCAGGGATGGTGGCGCTGTCTTCCATGACCATTAGCTTTGGAGGAACGACATTTTCGATTTGTGGCGATCGCCTTTTCAGTAAAACCTTTGAAGAATTATTACTCCTTCCCGTCCATCCTTTGGCATTACATTTAGGCAAAATGTTGGCAGGAATTGCGCGGGGATTGATGACCGCAAGTTCGGTTATTTTAGTGGCAGTGCTGTTTACAGGGAAATTTGGCAGCTTTCTCAATCCTTTATTTTTACTGCTGCTAATCCTTAATTGTGCTGTTTTCGCAGGTTTAGGAGTAATTGTAGGATTGCGAGTCCAATCTCTCGAAAGTGTGGGACTTTACAACAATTTCCTCATTGTTCCCATGTCTTTCTTAGGGGGAACCTTTTTTGATCCCAGTACTTTGCCAGTTGTTCTCAAAATAATCGTCTATTGCCTACCGTTAACTTATACTAGTATCGGCTTGCGGGCGGTGGCGTATTCTCCCTTATCCGAATTTCCTTGGTACTCTATTCCGATTTTATTGGTGGCCGCGATCGCACTTTCCCTTGCAGGCGCTTATCAATTTTCTCACCAGCAGGATTAAGCGGAGGGAGGTTTTCTATTGAACGCTAAAGCAGTCGTCTTATTATCTGGAGGATTAGACTCCGCAACAACAGCAGCGATCGCGATCGCAGATGGATATGAAATAATCGCTATCTCTTTTCGCTACGGTCAACGCCACGAACGGGAATTAGTAGCAGCCACTCAAATTGCCAAAGCGTTAGGCATTAAAGAACACTATATCGTTGATGTTAACTTATCGCCGTGGGGAGGTTCTGCCTTAACAGACGAGTCAATTGCCGTCCCCCAAGAAGGGATTAAACCAGACGTAATTCCTGCTACCTATGTCCCTGGCAGAAACACCGTTTTTATTGCGATCGCCCTCTCTTTAGCTGAAGCAAAGGGTGCCGAGGCGATTTATTTGGGAATTAATGCGGTAGACTATTCTGGTTATCCCGATTGCCGTCCAGAATACCTTGAAACCTATCAGCAACTCGCTAATCTCTCTTCCAAAGTCGGCATAGAAGGAAAAGCACCTCGCTTAGTTGCCCCTCTGGTACAAGACTCGAAAGTTGAGATTGTGCGTAGTGCCTTGCGTTTGGGCATTCCCATTCAAGATACCTGGTCTTGCTATCAAGGAGGAGACGATCCCTGCGGGTTGTGTGATTCCTGTCGCATCCGCGATCGCGCCCTGATCGAAGCGGGTAACCCCGAACTAGCAACCTCAATTGGACGAGAACTCTATTACAGTGATCAGTGATTGGTGATTGGTGATTGGTGACTGGTAATTCGTAATTCGTAATTCGTAATTATTTTCCCCCCTGCTCCTCTGCTCCTCT
>CAYTUO010000299.1:0-5922 GCA_964441015.1 uncultured Pleurocapsa sp. | reverse complement strand
CGCCTGTTAGTGATTGGACTATCCATTGTGGCGATCGCCGTCTTGCACTTTCTTCTCCAAAATACCAAAATTGGCAAAGCCATGCGAGCCGTTGCTGATAATATTGACCTAGCGCGGGTATCGGGAATTAATGTCGAACGAGTCGTCCTCTGGACTTGGGTCATTAATGGCGTTTTGACAGCTTTAGGGGGAGTCATGTTTGGGCTGATTACGGGTGGAGTCCGTCCAAATATGGGCTGGTTTCTGATTTTGCCCATGTTTGCTTCAGTGATTTTGGGGGGAATTGGGAATCCCTACGGTGCGATCGCAGGAGGACTGGCAATCGGTATTGCCCAAGAATTAAGCGTTCCCTGGTTAGGGGCAGATTATAAGCTTGGAGTAGCCCTATTAATCATGATCGTTATTCTACTGGTACGCCCTCAAGGTCTGTTCCGAGGAACCCTGTAAGAATTTCATAATTGCTGTTAAGTTAATCTAAGATAGAAGACCCATCGCGATCGCTCCTATTAGATAAATTCAATGAACATCCTCACCAACCTCTTCACGCCCAAACCTTCCTCAAACTCGCAGCAAAAACAACAGCAAAGCGGACTGCCTCGCCAGAAAAAAAGCCGTCGCGCAATAGAAATTAAATCGCCGCCAGAAATCGAAATTATGCGTACCTCAGCCCAGATTGTCGCTACAGTCTTGAAAGAAATCTCGGCAATGGTGCAACCTGGAATGACGACGGCTGACTTGGATGCCTATGCAGAAAAGCGCATTCGAGAAATGGGCGCAACTCCCAGTTTTAAAGGATATTATGGCTTCCCCGCTTCTATTTGTTCTTGCATCAATCATGAAGTCGTCCACGGCATTCCCAATCCGAAAAAAGTGATTCGTAGTGGAGATGTCTTAAAAGTCGATACAGGGGCTTATTATCAGGGCTATCATGGCGATTCTTGCATTACGATCGCGGTAGGAAAAGTTTCGCCCAAAGCCGCTAAATTAATTCGGGTGGCTGAGGAAGCTTTGTATAAAGGAATCGCGCAAGTTAAAGCCGGAAATTATTTATTAGATATTGCAGGCGCGATCGAAGATCATATTAAAAAGAATGGCTTTAGCGTCGTCGAAGATTTCGTCGGCCATGGAGTCGGAAGAAACCTTCATGAAGAACCTTCTGTCTTCAATTTTCGGACGAATCAATTGCCCAATGTAAAATTACGAGCAGGAATGACACTGGCGATCGAACCGATAGTCAATGCTGGGTCAAAACATACTCGAACCTTGCGCGATCGCTGGACAGTCGTGACAGTTGATAATTCTTTATCGGCTCAATTCGAGCATACAGTATTAGTCACAGAAACTGGCTACGAAATTTTAAGCGATCATCTGTTGTGAGGAAGGCATCTACTCTGGCAGCTTCAGCACAAGCAATATGCAAAGCATCAAAAGGTTTGTAACCCAGAGATTGCAGATCGTTTGCCCGCCTAATGTGTTCTTCTGTGACCCGCATATCGATCTTAGCTACAGCTAGTAAGAAGCTTTCTCGAAGCTCGAATTTCTTAAAGGCGGCACCCAGACTCGAACTGGGGATAAAGGTTTTGCAGACCTCTGCCTTACCACTTGGCTATGCCGCCATCGTTAAACCTTCATTAGTATAGCAAAATCTGGTGTTAGCATAGCAGAAACTTTTTTCTTGCAGGAGAGCGCGATCGCAGCCGTGGATGTCGTAAGCAATCATAATGCTCACTCTACCTGAATTAGAGCTATTTGAGCGGATTTGAGGGGGAGTCCTGAACATTTGACTATACTTAGGCAAAGGAATACACTTTTAACGAGAAACAGGCATTGATTTTAGTTTGCCAGGAAAGTTTTTTGGGTTTTGAAATGTTATGAAAATCTTTTTATATCCACTTTTTCTTGTCAGTCTCCTGGAACTAATTTTATTATCTCAAACCAAGAGCCGAGTTTTGGCAACTGAAGCACAGCGATCGCCCCTTCAACCAATTGCTCAAGCTACACCTGCTCAGTATTCTTTTGAAGATTATAAAAAGGAATGTCTGCAACGAGCTACCAGAGAAAAATTGCCGCCAGATGTAGCGCAAGATCTATGTAATTGTACGATTAATCAATTCCGCTCTCAGTACACAATTGAGCAATTTAGAGCGCTGGTGCGAACATCAAAAAATAACAGTACAGCAGCAGAAACGCTTACTGAGGTTGGAGAAGTTTGTTTTGAGGAAGTTTTATATGAAGAATAATTTTGGCTCTATAATTATTGCCAAAAAAATCAAAAATCATAGCCAATAAATTCATTTTTTTGTTAGGTGATGAAACAGTCTCCGCATAAGCTTTCTTTTCGAGAACGACTGAATATTTCGCGTTTAGCCATTCAATTTCCTCGAATTACGATCAGTTTTTGGATAGCAATAAGCGTAGCAGGGATTTTGGCTTTTAGTTCCCTCAAATATGCTTTATTCCCCGATCTTGCTTTTCCCGTAGTGGTTGTTACCGCACAAGGAGCGATCGCAACAACCCTGGAGACAGAAACTCAACTCACCCAACCCATTGAAAAACCGCTTCAATCCCTAGAAAGACTCGACGAACTTTCTTCTTCTACCTACCCCGGACAATCCGTTGTCAAGGTTTTCTTCGTACCGGGAACGCAGCTAGAATCAGCTACGGAAATGGTGAAAAAATCGCTGAGTCAAGTTTCTTTCCCGCCACAAACCACTTATGAAGTCGTTCCTATCGATCTTAACGAGTCGTCGGCAATTAGTTATGCCATCAAAAGTGACAAGAAAAACCTCAGAGAATTAACTCAGCTTGCCAAAGAACAGATTATTCCAGAGATGGAACGAGTCCCCGGCGTTCTCAAGGTGAATCTACTGGGAAATGCTTCATCAGGAAAGCAGGGGGAAACTTCTCAATCTCTGGTGCCTAATTTTCCAACTTTAATCCGCTTTAATGGTCAAGAGGCGATCGCGTTTCAAGTGATCAAGCGCAGCAAGGCGAATACGCTAGAAGTTGTCACTGAGGTTGAGAAAGCCGTTCAAACCCTACAAGCCAAGTTCCCCGATCTTCGGCTAACGCTAGCAGAAACGCAAGCCAATTATATCCGCGAAGCGACACAAGCGACCATTGATGCTCTCATCGGCGCGATCGCACTGGCAATTTTAGTCATTTATCCCTTCTTGCGAAATTTCAAGGCAACCCTAATTACTGCCTTAGCTATTCCTACCTCTTTGTTAGGAACTTGCATTGTCATGGCGATCGCCGGGTTTAATTTAGAAACGATTACCTTACTTGCCCTAGCATTGGTCATTGGGATTGTCGTAGATGACGCGATCGTTGATGTAGAAAATATTGCCCGACTTGTCGAAAAAGGAACTTCTCCCAAAAACGCTGCCATGAAGGGAACCGATGAAATTGGCCTAGCCGTAACCGCTTCAACTATAACCATTGCCGCAGTCTTTTTGCCAGTGGCCTTGATGAACAATGCTGTGGGAGAGTTTTTTAAACCCTTTGGGTTGACCATCTCCGCCGCCGTCCTGTTTTCTTTGTTAGTCGCTCGAACTTTATCGCCAGTTTTAGCCGTTTATTGGCTTAGACCGAAAAGCGATCAAAAGGTTGCCTCGCCGCGCCTGCAAGCTTGGGAAAAGTTTCAAGGCACAATGGAAAATAGCTATCGTCATTTACTGCGTTGGTCGCTGCATCATCGTGCGATCGTTGTCGGTATTGCAATCTTCAGCTTTGTGGCAGGAATTGCCCTGATTCCCCTCATTCCCCAAGGATTTATTCCCAAACTCGATCGCGGGGAATTTAATATCGTCTATACTGCTCCCTTACCCAAATTAGCAGGATTTCAGACAGAACCCTCTCAGAAGAACATTCAGCCACAATCTAATGACGGTGCATTCGCTTGGATCGATGATTTAGCTAAATCTCCCGAACGATTGCTATTGAGGAAAACTATCAAAGTAGGCAGGCAACTCGAAGAAGTCGTCCTGACGCTTCCTGAAGTAGAATCGGTGTTTACGACGGCGGGATTGCGAGGAGAACCCCATAAAGGCAAACTCTACGTCAAGCTGAAGCGCGATCGCCCACTGACCACTCCTGAAGTCCAAGAAAAAGTTCGCGCTGCTCTTCCCTCTCTCAAAGGGGTTACCCTCAGCGTTGAAGATATCCCCTTCGTGCAAACAGAAGCCGAAAAACCGATCCAGATTGCTATTCTTGGTGAAAATCTCGACCTCTTGCGCCAAACTGCTCAAAAACTGAAAACTCGCGCCCAAACATTGCCAGGATTGCTTGATGTGCAGATCTCAGGTCAGGAAAAACAAGGAGAATTCATTCTAGAAATCGAGCGTCTTAACGGTCAACGAGTCGTTTATTTGAGCGCCAACCTTGCCCAACAAAAAGGATTAGAAGATGCTGTTCGGCAAATCGAACAAATCGCCCAATCTATTTTCCCAGAAGGCATTACCCTGCAACGATGGGGCAGTTCTGCTCACAGCAGCGATGTACTAGGAAGTTTTGGCGGAACCATGATCTTATCTGTCTTTCTCATGTTACTCACCCTGCTATTGCTCTTCGGAAGATTACTTGAACCCCTAGTCGTTGGTTTATCCATCCCTCTATCAATTGTGGGGGCAATGTTGGGACTTTTGCTAACTCAAAGTGATTTTGGCGTAATTTCGCTGCTCGGTTTGATTTTCTTGTTGGGCTTGCTCAATAAAAATGCTCTACTCTTGATGGATTGTGCCAATCAACTGCGTCAATCAGGTTTTAGTCGCGAGGAAGCGCTCATAGAAACCGGAGCCATTCGCCTGCGACCCATTATTATGACTACTGCATCTACAATTTTAGGCATGATGCCGATCGCGTTGGGATTGGGAGCCGGAGCCGAATTGCGTCAGTCTATGGCAGTGGCAATTATTGGGGGATTGATAACTTCTTCTCTGTTAAGTTTGATCGTCGTTCCCGTACTTTATACGCTGTTAGAGGATGGATGGATTTTCTGGGGTAAATTTTTTAGATTTAGGCATTAGCTTTTTAGCATTATTATCCAGAAAATCAATACAGCCTTCCCTATCAATGGGGGACAATGGGACTCGGTTACAACATCAAAGCAACTGGCGGTGAAATCGATAGCTGGGAAGCTGCATTCGCTCCCAAATATAAGGGAAGAGTGGCGTTAATGGATGAATTGCGCCCTCAGATCGGCGGAATCTTAATATATTTAGGTTATGATGCCAATACGACCAATCCTGATGAGATTGCCAAGGCTAAAGATTTTCTGATCGAACACAAAGATAACATTGCGGCTTTTGCGCCAGATACGGGTCAAATGTTGCTCGATCAAGGGGAAGTCGATATTGCCGTTGAGTGGAGTGGCGATATCTTTCAGATAATGGAAGAAAACCCAGATATCCGTTACGCTATCCCCAAAGAAGGAACAGTCATTTGGACTGATAATATTGCGATCGCTAAAGGGGCCCCTCATAAAGAACTAGCAGAGAAATTTATCAATTTTCTCCTCGAACCACACGTTGGGGCCAAAATCTCTAACTTTATCAAATATGCTACCCCTAACAAAGCTGCGATAGATAAGGGTTTGATTAATCAAGAAGACTTAAAGAATACAGCAATTTATCCCTCTCCTGAAACCTTCGCGCGACTGACCTATATCAAAGATGTTGGGGAAGCAAACCGACTATACGACGAAACTTGGACAGAAATTAAAGCAGGAATTGCCAAGTAAATTTTACATAGGAGATAAGCAATTCAAAATTTAAAGTAGAGACGTTGCATACAACGTATTTACAGGAGATTGGCGTTATCACTTATTAAATGCACATCAGCTTAGAAATGCAGGCAGTTGAGTTAGTCGAGGTTTCCAAATCTTTTAAAAGTTCTCGACACAAAGAAGATTTGGCAGTAGAT
>CAYTUO010000298.1:0-5944 GCA_964441015.1 uncultured Pleurocapsa sp. | reverse complement strand
GCGTTCCTTCTTCTTGCTGTCGGACTAGATCGAGTCCGCGAGAGGTTCCCAGTCGAGTTGCGCCCGCAGCAATTAATTCTAAAGCTTGTTCGAGCGTGCGAATTCCGCCAGAAGCTTTAATTCCGACTTGTCCTTTGGTAATATTTCTGAGAAATCGAACGTCGGCAACTGTAGCTCCACCAAACCAACCCGTATTAGTTTTTAGATAAGCTACGCCAGCATCCATACAAATTTCTGCCGCTAGTCGTTTTTCTGTATCGGTGAGGAGAGCCGTTTCTAAGATGGCTTTCACCGTTCGTCCGGTTTCCTCGCAGATAGATGCCATTTCTCGATAAATATCTTCCGATTTTCCTACTTTGAGCCAGCCTAGATTAATGACCACATCCAGTTCGGTTGCGCCATTCTCAGCAGCCTCTTGAGCTTCGTAGAGTTTAACGGCTGAAGTCGTGGCTCCTGTGGGAAACCCAATGACAGTACAAATTTGAATGGGTTTTCCGTGAAGCAATTCGGCTGCTTGTCGGACAGCAGTTGGATAAACGCATACCGCCGGAAAACGGAAACGATCTGCTTCGGCGCAGCACTGTTCTACTTGTTCGGGGGTAGCAGTAGGACTGAGTAAAGCATGGTCGATATAGTTAGCAATATCTATTCCTGAACCCGCTACAGTCATTTCCA
Source organism: uncultured Pleurocapsa sp. (assembly GCA_964441015.1). Lineage (GTDB taxonomy): Bacteria > Cyanobacteriota > Cyanobacteriia > Cyanobacteriales > Microcystaceae > Hydrococcus. Next base: position 5,269 of record CAYTUO010000298.1, on the reverse strand, counting down.
ATCCTCCTAAGACTCCCTGTTAAATTGTTGCAGAATTTTTAGGGCTTTAGCGAGTTGGAAATCCGTACCCGTATAAAACTTAGCAGAATCTTAACGGTTCTAATGCTCAAGCAAGTGCAAGAAGTGCGATCGCCTGTTATCTCCTGTAATTAGCAACTTGGGTTTTCTAGTTTTCCGATCGCTGTTCCTTAACATCTAGGGCAGATTCTGCGGCACTCAAGCGATCTTCAGCAGAGATGGGTAAAGCGGGAGCCGTTTCTCGATGCAACTCGCCATGACTCCTGTAGGCTGGAGATGAAATTTTGCGATTGACTTGTCGCATTAAATTTGCCATTTCTAAGGCATCAAGCGCATAATTCCAGCCGTGATTGCTCTTAATCCCTGCCCTTTCCAAGGCTTGTTGCATGGAGTCTGTTGTCAAGATGCCAAAAATCACTGGCACCCCAGTTTGAAAGCTAGCCGCAGCCACTCCCTTAGCAGCTTCAGCAGAAACATAGTCAAAATGAGGAGTTTGCCCTCGAATCACTGCTCCCAAGCAAATCACTGCATCGTAGCAGTAGGAATTTGCCAGTTTTCGAGCCAGCATGGGAATTTCAAAGCTCCCTGGCACCCAGAAATAGTCTACTTGCGTCCCGTTGGGATCGATATCGACTCCATGACGTTTTAGACAATCTTGGCATCCAGATAAGAGTTTGCCCGTCACCAAGTCATTAAATCGACCAATGACAATGGCGAAACGCAATGAAGATGAATCGTCAGCAAAAGTTCCCTCGAAAACTGCCATAGTCAGTAGTCAGTAATCAGTAGTCAGTAGTCAGTAATGAGTAATCAGTTAGCAGTCATTAGGTTTGCTGGTAACCGATTACTGGCTAATTTCCTTTGTTTAAATTACGAAGAAGTTTAAAACAGCGACTAGGACAACGAGAATAACCCAAATCCCAGAACCGAGATAGAGTAAAGGTTTGGACTGATCCCAATTTTGGGGAGAAGCATAAGCTACCGGAACCCCGATAACCATGACAAAGGAAAACAAAACTAAAGCAATCAGCGCGATTTGAAAGATGAAACTCATTTTGTGGTTCTCCTACAGTTTTCCTAATACAGCAAGTGAGTATATAGATAATGTCTCACTTTTAATCGGTCGATCTTAAATTTCTTCCTGAATAGTACGCTACCAAAAATTGACCCATCTGTCTCACTGGATTTATTAGAAGCGATAAATTAAGGAATGAAGAGAGGGGAAGCAGTTATCAGTTATCAGTTATCAGTTATCAGTTATCAGAGGGCAGAGGGCAGAGGGCAGATGGCAGAAGGGAAAATAATTACGAATTACGAATTACGAATTACGAATTACCAATCACCAATCACCAATGACTAATGGACTTAATTTTGTGTCATCAGACGGCTGATTTTGACGTGCTAGGGGCAGCAGTTGGACTGTCGCGGCTAAAAATCGGTAGCAGAATTGTTTTGACGGGGGGAGCGCATCCGGCGGTGCGGGATTTTTTGGCTTTGCATAGAGACGAGTTATCGCTGATCGAAATGCGTAGCGTCAACCCGAAGAAAATTCGCTCTTTGGCAGTGGTTGATAACCAACAGCGCGATCGCGTGGGAAAGGCGGCTGAGTGGTTTGATTTAGCCAATGTCAAGGCGATCGCACTTTACGACCATCATCTCGATAGTAGCTCGGATATTCCCGTAACAGAGAAGCAGATCGAAGCGGTAGGAGCAACTACCACGCTCATTGTCGAACAATTGCAACAGGCGAAGGTTCAATTAACTCCGGTAGAAGCGACTGTCATGGCGTTGGGAATTCATGTGGATACGGGTTCTCTGACGTTTGACCAAAGCACTGCTCGCGATGCTTATGCCTTGGCGTGGTTGATGGAGATGGGCGCAAATGTCAAGACGATCGCGGAATATGCCGATCCTGGGTTTCCGCCGCATTTGCAGCAATTACTGACAGAATCAATAGAAAAACTACAAGTTCGTGTAATTTTGGGTTATAGCGTTGCCTCAGTTCTGATTACTACTGAAACGTTTGTGCCAGGATTGTCCAATCTCGCAGAAAGACTGATCGAGCTAACGGAAAGTGATGCGCTGCTGTTTGCCCATCAATATAGCAAGGGGAGGGGGGACAATTCCTATAAAGAAGTCAGATTGACAATTATCGGGCGATCGCGCATCGAGGGCACGAACCTTCATCGCTTATTTGAACCGTTGGGTGGCGGGGGACACGCTCAAGCAGCTTCCGTCATCCTGCGGGGCGTTAATCCCGAAGCTACCCTACAACAGCTAGTTGACCGACTCCAAGAGCAAATTCCTCATCCGCCAACGGCACGGGATTTGATGTCTTCCCCAGTGCGTACCATTCGCCCCGATACGACCATCGAACAGGCGCAGCGAATTTTATTCCGTTACGGTCATTCTGGGTTGTCTGTAGTAGACGAAAAAGACCAATTGGTCGGAATTATTTCTCGACGGGATTTGGATCTAGCCTTGCACCACGGGTTTAACCATTCGCCTGTCAAAGGTTACATGACTCGGAATTTGAGGACGATTAGCCCAGATACGCCGCTTCCAGATATCGAATCGCTCATGGTCACTTATGATGTAGGACGCTTACCCGTCGTAGAGTCTGGCCAACTAATAGGGATCGTGACGCGCACGGATGTCTTGCGACAGGTTCATCAAGATAGGAGTCAAAGGCGAGACGAGCAAGGAAAGAAAATTCCTCTGGTTTCTTGTTTGTTGCCTTCCATTCGCGATCGCCTTCACCCATCGATCTGGGAATTCTTGACCAAAGCGGCAAAGGAAGCCCAACAAAGGGGTTGGCATTTGTATCTGGTAGGGGGAGCCGTTCGAGATTTACTCTTGGCAGAAGACCATGAATCTCGGTTGCTGCAAGATATTGACTTAGTGGTTGATGGCTTTCACCGTTCGGCAGATGTTGGGGCCGGGGTAGAATTAGCTTCTAAATTACAAGAAATCTATGCTCAAGCGCGTTTATCCGTTCACGGGGAGTTTCAAACGGCAGCCCTATTGTGGCACAAAGATCCTGAATTCGGTTCCCTGTGGGTTGATATTGCTACAGCAAGGACAGAATTTTATCCGTATCCAGCAGCTAACCCAGAAGTCGAGGCGAGTTCGATCCGTCAAGATCTCTACCGACGCGATTTTACAATCAATGCGCTAGCTGTGCGCTTAACTTCTCCAAAACAGGGGGAATTGTTGGATTTTTTTGGCGGAATTCTCGACTTGCGATCGCGTCAAATTCGAGTTCTTCATGCTAATAGTTTTATCGAAGATCCGACACGAATTTATCGAGCAGTACGCTTTGCGGTCAGACTAGGATTTAAAATTGAGCCTCAAACCGAAGAATATATTCGCTATGCCATCGAAAGCGGGGTTTATGATCGCTTGAAATTAGAAAATCATCCCGCACCTGCTCTGACAACTCGATTAAAAGCTGAATTAAACTATATTCTCGAAGCCCATTATTGGAAACCAGCCCTACAATTACTTGCTTCTTTGGGCGCGTTGCGTTGTTTGCATCCTACTTTAGTTTTAGATGAAGAATTATGGTGGCAAATTCGTTGCGTTTCTCGTTGGCTAAAGTGCCTCGATCCTGAAAATACTTTGAGTCATTGGTTAATTAGACTAGAAGTTTTAATGACGGCTTTAGAGATATCTGAATCCCTCAAAATTGCTATGAATCTTCAGTTACCCAAAGATAGTTTGGAAAGATTGAATAAACTCATAACGATTCAAAAAGTTGTCAACGAATCTTTGCCTAAGTGCGACAAACCTAGTCAAGTTGTTAAATTATTGCGTCAATATAAGTTAGCGAGTTTAATTTTAGTTGCCGTTAGAAGTCCCAAAAAGATTCGTCGCCAAATTTGGCAGTATCTGACACAATGGTCAAAAATCCACGCTCCTTTAGACGGAAACGATCTGAAAAAGATGGGCTATAAACCGGGGCCTCAATACAAACAAATTTTAGATGATCTGTTAACCGCAACTCTGGACGGAAAAATTAGCAATCGTGAAGAAGCTAAAAGATTTTTACAAAATTAGAGTCAATCGATTTTGGATTAGAAAGCTTAAGACCTTTTTAGTTTGTGGTAAAGGAAAAATTTTTGATGATAGTCAATCATTCATGGTTTGAAAATCGTATTGCTGTCATAGCAACAATGCACCAAAAAGAGCGAGTCATTGCACCCCTTTTGGAGACAGTATTGGGTATTAAAATTAAGGTTTCCCGCTTTTCCCTTTTTATCTTGTGATCGCGAAATTGTTTTATTACTCGATAAATCTCATCAATTAGAAATTATTGGTCAAGAAATTTCCACAGAAACCAATCATAGTCACCAACAAGTAAAAACCATTCAAGAAGCTTTAGAATTTGCTCAAAAAGTCGGCTTTCCCGAACATGGACTGGTCGTTATGGTAAGCCAGCATTCTACCAATAAAAATGAGATTGTCAAAGGAATTATCACAGAAGAAATGCTCATTGAATCAATAGAATTTGCCCTCAAGCAATCTCTGACTGGAACGATCCATATTGAAACGGATATGCGAGCGATGTATAATCCTACTCGCATGAAAGTGATTGAAAAAACCACCCGAAATCTGATTGAAAAACTCAATCGATTCTGTCCTCAATGTTCCTATCCTGGATTTGATGTTGTCGAACGAAGATCGGGTTTACCTTGCGGTTGGTGTTCCTCACCTACTTCTTTGTTTTGGGTTTAAGGCAGCTATGCTGCTATGCAGATAAGGAAGAATTTCCCAATCACCAATCACCAATCACCAATCACCAGTCACTGATAAATGGATACACCTCAATTAATTTTTAATGGACTTGCTATAGGAAGCGTAATTGCCCTAGCAGCCGTAGGACTAACTCTCACCTATGGTATTTTGAGACTGTCAAACTTTGCCCACGGCGATTTTATGACCTTGGGGGCGTATTTAAGTTGGCTGGCGAATACAAGTGGAGTAAATATCTCGATCGCAATATTGATAGGGGCTGCGGGGACAGTAATTGCCATGTTTCTCTCAGAATTATTACTCTGGAAACCGATGCGCGATCGCCGGGCAAGTCCCACTACCCTAATTATTATCTCCATTGGACTAGCCTTATTTCTCCGCAATGGCATTCTCTTCATCTGGGGCGGCAGCAATCAACGCTATGATTTACCAGTCCTACCGGCAGTCCCTATCGGGGGTATCCGAGTCGCTTTCGATCGCCTGTTAGTGATTGGAC
>CAYTUO010000297.1:0-5971 GCA_964441015.1 uncultured Pleurocapsa sp. | reverse complement strand
GAAGGTCTAGCGGTCAAGCTGGGTGTGGAGGAAGACTCGTAATTAGTCCCGATGAGACACCAATTTCTCAATGTGAGTTGAGGAGCTTTACGCTGTAATCTTTGATTCAGCGTTGGGAGTATGTCACAAACGCATGAATAGGCGCTCTCCTATAGCTCTGACATAGAGAGAAACTGGGAATTGGTAATACTCCAAAATTAGCCAACCCAAACAAGCTAAATGGGACAAAAAGGTCAACACCGTCCAAAATAGCGGCAACCAAGACAAGGTACTTTCTGGTAAGGGAGGAAATAAATAAGCCCCTAAACCAACGATGCTGGTTGGAAGCAAGACAAAAGCGATTCCAGCTACCCAATAGCCCCACGCTAGTTCGCTATCTTCTCTTTGTCCTCCCGTCCAAGTTCGACCATTCCAGCGCCACGTGAGGGGTAACTGGCTATCTGCCATTTTGACGATTTGCTGCTCTAGATTAGCCGTAAAAATATGGCGGCAAAAGTTACAAGCAAATGCCTCCATCAAGGTTATGGCAGAAATTTCACCGTGACGGCAAACCGGACAAGTGTAAACGCCATGAAAGCTTAAACGGGTATTTAAATTGATAGGCTCAGACATCAGCTTTTTAAGGTTGGATGTTGGAATTTTGTCTTAAAATTAGGCAATTTTTAAGCGAGATTGGCAGGAATATTCTTGGATTGAGAAACTGGAAAATTTTTTAATTGCTGTAGTTGCTGCTGAATGCTGTTTTGCAAACTAGCACGAGGGATTTCTCTTCCTTTTTCTAAATTACCTGGAGTTTCTAGAAAAATGAGGCTATTTACCCCATCGAGAGCAAACAGTTGAAACAGGAGATGGGTAACGGGTATAGATTCGATCAGAATCTGCGAATCCGATGTGGATTGAGAACTGGCAGCGTCTTCTGAGGTGGCGAAGGCATAGATTACCCGTTTTTCTTGCTGCGGTCTTTCTAGGTGAGTGAGCGTTGTTATCAGCCAATCGCGATCGCGACTTTGCACAACATAATATTCTAGATGTTGGAGTTGACTGGCAAAAGCTTTAAGGACAGGAATAACGGCTTTTTCCATTACCAGAGGAGAAACTCCATACTGGGGGGCTTCATCAAGCAGAATTTGTAGTTGTCGATTTATTTTCATCAATCTAAATTAAAGAGCTTGCAAAAGTAATTGATTATGCAGCGAATTCTCGAACCCGAAGTGATGGATAGTCCAGAAGAAGCCACTGAGTACGATGCAATGGACTTTACTGAAGTCAATAGTGCATTTGCTCAAAAGGCTATCGAACTCGCACCCGTGATCGCAAAAGTTCTTGATGCAGGTACAGGAACGGCACGTATCCCTATTCTAATTTGCCAACAGCGTCCAGATTGGCAGATTACCGCGATCGACCTAGCACCATCCATGCTCGAAGTTGGTCAAAGAAATGTCGAACAGGCTAACTTACAAGGACAAATTCGGCTGGAGTTGGTAGACGCTAAACAGATGCCATACCCTGACGAGTTCTTCGATGCAGTTATTTCTAATAGTTTGCTCCATCACCTGAGCGATCCGCTTCCTTTTTTACGAGAACTTAAGAGAGTGCTGAAATCTAATGGAGCTATCTTGATTCGGGATTTGCTTCGTCCTGTGACTGAAGAAATAATGAACCAAATGGTTGAAGCGATTGGTGCTGAATACGATCGCCATCAAAAGAAACTTTTTCGAGATTCGTTGCACGCGGCTTTTACCTTAGAAGAAGTCGAACAACTGGTGCAAACTGTTAGTTTGGAAGACGTAAGAGTGTATCAGTCTTCAGATCGACACTGGACGATAGAGCGAACAGGGGGAGGTGTGGGGAGTGTGGGGAGTGTGGGGGGACAAGGGAGCAGGATTATCAATTCTGAGTCAAACAAGTATCCAGAATGCGGCGATCGCTATCACTGAGGGGAGAAATTTGATGGTAGCCTTCCAACCCCACAGCACGAGGAAGTTTTCCATCAGATGCAACTGGCGATAGATCTTGCAGCGCGATCGCGTGGGGATAAACCGTATTATCGTATGGATCGACAATCGATAAATTCATTTGACGCGAATCCACCGTACCGGAAAAACAATTAAACTCCGATCGCGGCATATAGACTGCGCCAACAACTTTTTCCTGTTGTATTTTAAAAACGAGATACTCTTGACCAATTTGTTCGGATTCGGGAGACTGACCGTAGAGATAAATGCCATCAGCTAATGGTGACTTTGCTCGATCGCCTTGGGTAAGATATATTTCTGAGGCTCGATCTGCTAATAGCTGTTGCTCTAAATTTTTTCCACTTGGAGAAGAAGCTAGTACAGGTACCGTGCTAGTTGTTACCAGTCCAAGACTGACAATAATTCCAATTTTTAAGCCAGATAATTTAGCACCAAGCGCTCGCTCGTTTTGTCTGAATAACATAGTTCTTTATTAATATCTTTTGCTGCCAACCCGTTTGTTGCGACAATAAAAGAAGGTCAGGAGCTATCTTTTCGCTGACGCGAGACTCCTCAATGAATAGCTACACTACGCGATCGAGTCATTCCCGATAAATTTAGTGTTTTATTGCTCTAATATTCTTAAATTGCCTAAAACAACACGAAACCTTAAAAACTTTTGATGCAGAATATGCCCAATTCACCTCACACCTAACTTAATTCTGCAAATAATTGCTAGATCTTGGCAAGTTTTTTCGGAAATTCTTAATAACTGAAAAAAAAATGACTAGTTAAGTAATACGGTTGTAGTGAGAAAGGACGCGATCGCGAGTCGAATTCCCGCGCACACTCCTAGCTTCGCGATGATTAAAACGAAATTAACGGTCAAGCAACCTGAAAATGTGTTAAATAAAAATAAAGGATATAACTTAACATTTCTTCATAAAGTTTCTTCTATACTTACCATCAACAAACCACCGTGTTTCAAAAAATCTTCGCTGAAAACACCCCTGATAGCCCTTCGCCTTCAGAAACCTTATCTGAGCGCAGAAACGGAGAAAAAGAAATTGTCCAAGAGCCAGAGAAAAAACCGTCTCGTCCCTGGTTATCGGGCGGACAAGGGTTATTACTGGGCGTTGCGATCGGTATGGGGATAACGTTTGTCGGAATGCGAGTGCTATCTTCTGGGCAGAAACCGGCAAACAATCCTGCTGCCGCACCTGTCGTTAATTTCCAAGCTCCCGCTCAAAGCGTGACAGTTGCAGAAGTCCAAACCTCGCCCGTCAATCGCACCTTGAAAGCAACGGGTACAGTAGCAGCTTTTGAAATGATTCCCGTCATGTCCCAAGCAACGGGGCTGCAAATTCAACAAGTTTTAGTAGACGAAGGCGATTTCGTCCAAACCGGACAACTGCTCGTCAAACTCGACGATGCCGTGCTACAGGCGCAGTTAGTCCAGGCACAGGCAGCAGTCGCCGAAGCAGAAGCCAATTTAGCCAAATTGCGGGCGGGAAATCGTTTAGAGGAAATCGAACGGGCAGAAGAACAAGTGAGAATGGCTCAAGCAGAAGTCAAGCAAGCTGAATCGGATTTAGAATTAGCTAGAAAACGAGTGGAACGGAACCAGAATTTAGAGGCAGAAGGAGCAATCGCCCGCGATCGCCTTGATGAAATCATCAATGAACAACGCAGCAAACAATCTGCCCTCAATACGACACAAGCAAAACTGCGAGAGGCACAGCAAAAACTCAAAGAATTAGAATCAGGTGCCCGTCCCGAAGAAATCGCCCAAGGAGTCGCCAAACTAGCCCAAGCTAAAGGACAGGTTCAAATTGTCATGGCACAGTTGAAGGATACGCGAGTTATTGCCCCAACCAGTGGCAAAATTGCCGAAAGAAACGCCAGTGTCGGCGATATTACCTCATCATCGGAAAAACTGTTTACGATTATCGAAAATGGGCGCTTAGAACTCAGAGTCAAGATTCCTGAAACGCAGTTACCTTTGATTCGTAGCGGACAAGCGGTAGAAATTACTTCTGATGTGGATAGTCGCTTGAAGCTGGTAGGACGAGTCAGAGAAATCAATCCTGTGGTCAATGAAGAATCGCGTCAGGCAACATTTGAAGTGGATTTACCGACTCAAAGTGGCTTAAAACCTGGAATGTTTTTGCGGGCATCCATTACCACAGCGACAGCGACTAGCTTGACTGTGCCGATGGGTGCCGTTCTTCCACAAGCGGATGGTACTGCTATAGCTTACGTCCTGCAAGCAGACGAAACCGTTAAGGGACAGAGAGTAGAAACAGGGGAATTGCTTCGGGGCGATCGCGTTGAAATTCTTGCCGGTTTACAAGCAGGCGATCGCGTTGTCGTCAAAGGTGCAGCCTATCTCAAGGATGGCGATCGCATTTCAGTGGTCAGCAATCAGTAATCGTTATGGTTACTGTGCCAGAATCATTGGTAAATCTTCTCTGATAGAGGTAGCGGCGATGGCGACGACCACCAAAATAGTCAGCTTTGAGGAATATTTGGCATTCCAAGCTCAGCAAGACATCACTTACGAACTCGAAGATGGGATACTCATTCCGATGGGAATAGGAAGAGCGCAACATACTGATATTGCCAAGTTTCTAGAAAGAATTTTTGATGTTGAGATTGAGCGTCTGGGATTACCGCTAGCCACCTATCGAAATGGAGTTGGGATTAGAATTCCTCAAGTAGGTCGCAGAGCAACCTCTCGCGTTCCCGATCTGATAGTTGTGACTTTGGAACAGCGAGATTACCTCGCAACTTTAAAAGACGCTGTTCTAGAGGATTCTATGCCGCCGTTGGTGGTAGAGGTAGTCAGTGCGGGAACTGTCAACACCGACCATCGCAAAAAACGGGCTGAATATAATGTGCTGGAGATTCCTGAGTATTGGATTGTGGATTTTATTGACGAACCCGATTTTTCCGAAAAACCCAAAGTGACGATTTGTAAGCTGGTGGAAGGACTTTATGAAGCCAAGGTATATCAGGGAAGCGATCGCCTTGAATCCGATTTATTTCCAGAACTCAATCTAACAGCAGAACAGGTAATTAACTTTAGCAAGAACGAATAAGTAAAAATAATGCATATCGCTGCCTGGTCGATTAAAAATCCGATTCCCGTGATCGTAACGTTTCTAGTTCTAGCGATTGTCGGATTTGTTTCGTTTTTAAGCTTAGGGATTGATAATAGTCCTAATATTGACGTTCCTGCTGTCACGATTGCGGTAACGCAACGAGGTGCGGGGCCAGAGGAACTGGAAGCTGAGGTCACTAAAAAAATTGAAGATGCGATCGCCAATTTAGGCAATATCGACCAGATTTCCTCAACGGTTACTGATGGGACTTCTACGACAACCGTCAATTTTGTCTTGGGAACGAATAGCGATCGCGCAACTAACGATGTCCGCAATGCGATCGACCAAATTCGTCAGGACTTGCCCCAAGAAATCGACGATCCCATCGTCAAGCGCTTACAATTTGCAGGCGGTTCGGTCATCACTTACGCCGTTAGTTCTGAGGTGCGATCGGTAGAAGAACTGAGCGATCTTGTTGATCGCCAAATTAGTCGAGATTTATTGAGCGTTGAAGGCGTTGCCCAAATCGATCGCTTGGGAGGACTTGACCGAGAGGTTCGCGTCGATCTCGATCCGAGTCGCTTGCAAGCGTATGGCCTTACAGCCACCCAAGTCAACGACGAAATTCGCCGATTTAATGTTAACTTACCTGGCGGTCGTTCGGAAATCGGCGGTAGCGAACAAAACGTCCGCACGTTAGGCAGTGCCAAAACCGTCAAAGAGTTACAAAGCTATCCTATTGTCTTACCTGGAGGAGATACAGTTCCCCTGTCCAGTTTAGGGGAGGTTAGAGATGATTATGCTGACGCGCGACAATCGGCGTTTCTCAATGGAAAACCCGTGGTAGCTTTTTCTGTGCGGCGGAGTACGGGTAGCACATTAGTCAGCGTTGAAGAAGGGGTACGCAAAAAG
>CAYTUO010000296.1:0-6016 GCA_964441015.1 uncultured Pleurocapsa sp. | reverse complement strand
ACTAAATCTATTATGAATCGCCTGTATGAACCGCGATCGCCCATTGAAGGATAAAATCGGTCGATTAGGAGAACAATTAGTCTCGCGATGCTTAGAAACCCAAGGTTGGACGACACTCCATCATCGCTGGTATAGTCGTTGGGGAGAAATAGATCTCATTACTCAAGCTAAATCCTCCGATACTCTAGCCTTTGTTGAGGTAAAAACTCGCAGTCAAGGAAATTGGGATGCCGAGGGAGTCTTAGCGATTACGCCGCAAAAACAGGCTAAACTTTGCCAGACAGCCGCCTTATTTCTCTGTGAATATCCAGAATTAGCCAACTTTTCTTGTCGTTTTGATGTAGCGTTAGTGAGTTATCGACGAAACAAGAACAACTGGAATCAGGGTTTAGAGTTAGTGACCAGCAACCAACCTATAGTTCTGGGTCAACCCATTGTTTGGGAAGGGTATCAGTTTATTCTACATAACTATGTCGAGTCAGCTTTTTATTGCTCGTAATCTTAAATCCAGGTTGAACAATTTCCGATCCCCCCTACCCCCCTTTTTAAGGGGGGAATCCAAAATCCTTTCCTTAGAAATTGTCAATTTCTCTGATTTATGCAAGAGGTCTATTGACTGGGAATCAGACTCATTACTGCATTAAAATTTTCTCCCATTGCAGTCACGACTTGATGACTAATCGGCAAGCTATCTACCACAATTCCCGTACACAACAACATCATATAGAGAATTGAATATTTAAACAGCGATCGCGCCAAGCCTTTATCCAAAGGTGCTTGTTTTAACTGCCAGGCCTTGCGGATAAACATTGCTCCCAGCGCGATCGCTACGCTGGCATAAAGGACTCCTGCGACTCCCAGGGGATAAAAGAGTAACAAAGTACAAGGCACGACTAACAGCGTGTAGCGCCAAATCTGCCGGACTGTAGACTCTTCCCCTTCGACGACAGGCAACATCGGCACCTTTACTTGGGCATAATCGTCTTTAATCATCAACGCCAGCGCCCAGAAATGGGGAGGTGTCCAGAGAAAGATAATCGCAAATAACAGCCAAGCTGCCCAGCTTAAATCCCCAGTGACGGCCGCCCAACCGACTAATGGAGGAATTGCCCCCGCCGCCCCGCCAATGACGATGTTTTGAGTGGTATGACGCTTGAGTAAGTGGGTATAGACCAGCAGATAAAAGACAATGCCAGACATCGCTAAAATGGCACTGAGCAGATTGACAAAAACGGTGAGGAGCGTAAAGGAAAAAATTGCCAGAATAAGGGCAAAAATGAGCGCGTGGCGAGATTGCACTCGACCGGAAGGAATGGGACGCGCCCTCGTCCGTAACATGGCATAGTCAATGTCTTGGTCGTAAATACAATTGAGCGTTTGGGCTGAAGCGGCAGCTAAAGTGCCTCCTGCTAGGGTCACTAAAAGCTTGAAGGGATCGATCCTTCCCTGGGATGCCATCCACATCGCTGCTACTGTAGTAATGAGCAACAGGGGAATAATTCGAGGTTTGGTCAATTGGTAGTAGCTTTTAATGATTTGTGCGATATTTTCGTTGCGTCGGGCAACATTTGTCCCAATAATCATTCTCGTCAAAATCCTAACACTTATTTTTGAGTAGACAGCCCAATTTATAAACTACCCCAACTTGCCTGACGGCTGAATTTGGAGTGTTGAATTTAGATTGCAGATTTTAGCATTCTGCGTTCGCGTAGGGTGAGAACGGTAAAAGCGACCAGAGTACCCAGCAAAGCAACACCTACTGTATGATGAGCGACTGTTAAAGGTTCTACTTGTAGGCGCAGTCGAAACGTGGCAATTCCTAAGAGGATTTGTAAAACGACTAAGCTACCAACAACTGAGGCAAGTTTTTTCAGAATTGGGTTGAGGGCTGGAGTTCGCCATGTCATTACTATCAGGGTTAAAGTACCTAACGTAGCGGGGATGACTCCGATGATGTGACTGTTCATGACGACGCAAAGCTGGGACATTCCCAAACATTGATGAACCGCCCAGCGAGAGCCAACCAGACCACCTAGCAAGCTTTGTAGATAGATGAGAATAGCAGCCGTTAAACTGACCCAAGTTAACTGGGAACCCGCACCCGTGCTTTTGTAAGGGCTAAGGCTAGTCGCTATGATCACTAAAGTGCTAAAAAACGCCATTGCCGTGCCCAAGTGGGCGGTGACGAGATCGAATCGTAGCAGTTCGGTTACGGTCAGTCCGCCGAGAATTCCTTGGAAGACGATTAATCCCAAAGCCAAGACAGAAGCTCCGGTCAGCCAAGTTGGCAGGTTGCGCCGATACCACCAGGATAAACCGACCAGAGCGATCGCGCTCATTCCGATTAAGGCGGCATCCAGACGATGAAACCACTCCAGAAACACCTGAAGGTTCATCTGCTGGCTGGGGAGCAGTTGTCCGTAACATAGGGGCCAATCAGGACAGGCCAGTCCGGCATTCATGACTCGCGTCGCACTGCCGACCGCCATCAACAAAAGTGTTGCGATCGCCATCTTCCAGACTAGCAAACGAATCCATTTTTGGACTTGAGATTTTTCCTGGGAGGTTTCAATCTGAGGATGAAAAACCGATTCTGCCATAGCATCAGCCAATTGGTTACAAAGTTTACCTATGATTGAGTATCTACTCACTAGGCTAGCATTCTTGATTTACCCCATAAATCGGGCGATATTTATCTACTAATTGCTTTTTTGCAAATTTCTGAAGATTCTTCATACTGAGTTTACAATTAAGTTACATAACGTCACATTTTGCCGGAAACCTAGTATTGGCTTGGGCGCGATCCCAAAGAAAAAAGAAAGATTCCTAGAGATTGGCGATCGCCGCTCAAACTTTCCCAACGGATTGTCTTAACTTGATATATAGGCAAAAGACTACCAGTTTAGAACGGTGAACATTCCAAGTAACATTATCACGCTCATTGTTGGTATCGCCCTGACCTTGGTCAGCCTTTGGTACGGTCAAAATCATAATCTACTGCCAGTTGCTGCTTCCGAAGAGGCAGCCCAGGTAGACGGAATCTTCAACTTTATGATGACCATTGCTACAGGCTTATTCCTTTTAATCGAAGGCGTACTGATTTTCTCTATCTTTAAATTTCGCAGACGCAAAGGAGATAAAACGGATGGCCCTGCGATCGAAGGGAACGTTCCCCTAGAAATTCTCTGGACAGCTATTCCTACTGTTATCGTCTTTGTGTTAGCTGTATACAGTTTTGAGGTATACAACAACATGGGAGGTCTCGATCCGATGGCTTCTCACGACATGGGGCCTCACAAGATTGCTCATCAAGCAGAAGACACACCATCAAACTCAGAACCCGTGGCGATCGCGCTAAACGCTGACGGGCAAAAAATTGCCTTGGGACTGGGTGCTTCTCCAACTGAGCAAGCCAAAGAACCGCCTTTAGTGATTAACGTCAATGCCATTCAGTATGCCTGGATTTTTACCTATCGGGATACGGGAATTGTTTCTGGCGAATTGCACGTTCCTCTAGGACGGCCCGTTGAACTCAAGATAACGGCTGGCGATGTCTTGCACGCTTTTTGGGTGCCCGAACTGCGGATCAAACAAGATGCAATCCCCGGACGAGATGTTCAACTGACCTTTACTGCTACTCGCGACGGAAAGTATCCGGTTATCTGTGCCGAACTCTGCGGGGCTTATCACGGTGGCATGAAAACATTTCTCTACGTTCAATCCCCAGATGAGTACAATCAATGGCTACAAGAGAATACCCTCGCTCAAAAAGAAGACTTAGATAAGGCAGTAGCCGTTAATCCAGCCAATCTCTCAGATGGCCAGTATCTAGCGCCCTACGCTCAAGACATGGGAATTGACAGCGAAGCCTTAGCGCAATTACACCCCCAGCATCATTCGATGTCTAGTCATCAGTAGTTCGCGATCGCCCAAAAAATTGAGAACTGAAAGCTAAACACTGATAACTGATTACAGATAACTGAAAATGACTACATCAGCCGAAACTACAGCGATTTCTACACCTCACGAACACAAACAACGGAAGTGGCAAGATTATTTCACCTTTAACACCGACCATAAGGTGATTGGAATTCAATATCTAGTCACTTCATTTCTCTTCTTTTTTGTCGGTGGTGCTTTCGCAGAAGCCATGCGGACAGAATTAGCAACGCCCGATCCAGATTTTGTCAGTCCCGAATTCTATAACCAACTGATGACGATGCACGGGACAATTATGATCTTTTTATGGATCGTGCCAGCCGGAGCAGCGTTTGCCAACTTTTTGATTCCTCTGATGATCGGTGCCGAGGATATGGCATTTCCCCGACTCAATGCAGTGGCATTTTGGATGTTTCCCGTCAGTGGCGTGCTGCTGATGAGTAGCTTTTTGATCGGGCCAGCCCAAGCAGGATGGACATCTTATCCGCCTTTGAGCTTGATTGCCAGTAAATGGGGCGAGGAAATTTGGATTCTCAGCGTTCTACTGGCGGGAACATCTTCGATTTTGGGAGCCATTAATTTTCTCACCACGCTCCTGAAGATGCGAATCCCTGATATGGATATCCACAGTATGCCCCTATTTTGCTGGTCGATGATGGCAACTTCAATCATGATTTTGCTATCTACGCCGGTGCTGGCAGCCGCTTTAATTTTGCTGTCTTTTGACTTGCTGGCAGGAACCAGCTTCTTTAACCCAGCAGGAGGAGGAGATCCAGTTGTTTATCAACATATGTTCTGGTTTTACTCCCATCCGGCAGTTTACATCATGATTTTGCCCTTTTTTGGCGTAATTTCTGAAGTATTACCCGTCCACGCTCGCAAATCGATTTTTGGCTATCGGGCGATCGCCTACTCTAGTTTGGCAATTTGTTTTTTGGGCTTAATCGTCTGGGCGCACCATATGTTCACTAGCGGCACGCCGGGCTGGTTGCGGATGTTCTTCATGGCAGCTACTATGCTCATTGCCGTACCGACGGGCATCAAGGTCTTTAGTTGGTGTGCCACCATTTGGGGAGGCAAGCTTAACCTCAATAGCGCCATGCTGTTCGCCCTTGGCTTTCTCTCTTCTTTTTTGATTGGGGGTTTAACGGGTGTCATGGTAGCCTCAGTCCCCTTTGACATTCACGTTCACGACACTTATTTTGTCGTCGGTCACTTTCATTACGTCCTCTTTGGCGGTAGCGCACTGGGGCTATTTGCTGGGTTCTATCATTGGTTTCCGAAAATCACGGGACGGATGGTTAATGAGACTTTAGGCAGAATACACTTTGCCTTGACCTTCATCGGCTTTAATCTTACCTTTATGCCCATGCACGAGCTTGGGTTGTTGGGAATGAACCGCCGGGTTGCTCTGTACGATCCCGCTTTTCAGCCCCTCAATATGCTCAGTACTGCTGGAGCCTACATTATGGCAGTTTCGACCCTTCCTTTTGTCATCAACGTGATTTGGAGTTTGTTCAAAGGCGAAAAAGCAGGCCGCAATCCTTGGCGTGCCCTAACTTTGGAATGGCAAACCAGTTCTCCGCCAATTATCGAGAACTTTGAAGAAGAACCCGTTCTTTGGGCAAGGCCCTATGACTATGGCATCGATACCGATGTCGCCGAGAGCGAAGAATCAGTTGAAGAAATGCTCGCTGAAGTCGGTGCAGAATCCAAATAAGTCAAAATTCTCAATTCTCAATCTAAATCCAAACGCTAAAATCCAAAATTGAAACTATGCAAGGTTCAGCTTTAGACGAAGCCAAAATTGCCCTTAACTATCACAAAAGCGCGGCAGCAACTGCTCATCACGGCGGACATCCCGACCACCGGATCTTTGGATTAGTTCTGTTTCTGGTGGCCGAGAGTGCGATCTTTCTGGGTTTATTTACTGCCTTTTTGATCTATCGCACTGTCATGCCTGTTTGGCCGCCAGAAGGTACGCCAGAGTTAGAACTACTTTTACATGGAATCAATACCATCATTCTGATTTCGAGTAGTTTTGTGATGCACAAGGGACAAAGCGCCATCAAAAAGA
>CAYTUO010000295.1:0-6065 GCA_964441015.1 uncultured Pleurocapsa sp. | reverse complement strand
GATACGAGCGATCGCGCTTTACTCAACGAACTCTTTGCTAGCCGCGAAATTGCTGCTGTTATGCACTTTGCCGCTTTCATTGCCGTAGGAGAATCCGTATCCGAGCCAGCTAGGTACTATCATAACAACGTCGTCGGCACCCTAACCCTGCTAGAAGCCATGCTAGCTGCCCAAGTCAACAAGTTTGTCTTTTCCTCTACCTGCGCCATTTATGGGATGCCCAAGGAGGTTCCCATGACAGAAAACCATCCCCACGCTCCCCTCAGTCCCTATGCAGCAAGTAAGGACATGGTAGAGAGAATTTTAACGGATTTCGATGGCGCTTATGGACTAAAATCCGTTGCTTTTCGCTATTTTAATGCCTCTGGAGCCGATTCGAGCGGATTATTAGGGGAAGATCACCACCCAGAAACTCATCTCATTCCCCTTGCTTTGCTGACAGCATTAGGAAAGCGCCAAACCCTCTCAATTTTCGGGACGGATTATGCTACCCCTGATGGGACTGCCATTCGAGACTACATTCATGTTAGCGATTTAGCCGACGCGCACGTTTTGGGATTAGAATACCTTTTGCAAGGCGGCAATAGCGATGTCTTTAATCTGGGTAACGGGAACGGATTTTCCGTGCGAGAAGTCATCGAAACGGCAAGGAAAGTAACGGGAAGAGAAATTCCCGCCATTGAGAGTCCCCGCCGTGCTGGAGATGCGCCAATTCTAGTAGGTAGTGCCGATAAAGCGAAAAAAATCCTTGGCTGGAATCCGCAATATGCAGATTTGACCACAATTATCAGCCATGCTTGGCAATGGCATCAAAAACGTCATGGAAATGATTAATTTAGAAACTTGACAACGGATGACTGATGACTTGAATCGTTTAGTATCAATTGTCGAACGCATCGGAGAAGCTGTAATCGCAACGACTGAGACAGTCGAACGCCTTGCCGAACGAGTTGATGCGCTTGCTATTCAAGTGCAAAATCAAGGACATCAAGTCCAGCAGCAAAGTTATCAAATTTTTGCCTTAAGTGATGCTTTGCAAACCCTTCTAGACAGTCAATCTGAGTCAAAAGCACAATTAGACCAACTAACAGATGCTCTTGAGCATTTAGTCGTCGTTATTCAAAGCAATTCAAGAAATCATAACTCTTAATTGCTTGCGATCGCTGATTTCGTCTAGCTATTACCTAGAAATTCGTCATGCCTGTTTCACCCAAACAATTTTTGCTTGTCTGCTTAAGTGCTACTCTTTGTTTTTTCAACATCGGTTGTACAGAGACAAAAGTTTCTCAATGCCAAAAAATTATTGAAATTACCAAAAAAATTGCTCAGGAAAGTCAGGACAATCGTCAAACAACGGATCTAAAAAAAATCCTTCAAGTAGCCGATTACTTTGAAGAAACAGCCGAAAAAATGGATAAACTCAGCATCCAAGATGAACAATTAGCTCGATACCAAAAAGGATTTGCTGAAATTTATCGAGGGAATGCTCAAGCTACGCGAGAATTTATTGCGGCTTTACAAAATCAAGACATTACAACAGCTAAATTAACTCAAAAAAAAGTTCAACAAATCGGCAAAAAAGAACAACAATTAGTAAGCGAAATGAATCTTTATTGTCAGGGAAACTGAGGCAATAGGAAATTGCCAAGAAGAGTTGAACAAGTCTATTTGTCCAAACAAAACTAACAGACTGCGAATTCAGTAAACTTCCGCATGAAAGGCGAATGGAAGCCTAACACATTTAAATAAATTAGATGTTAACCTGAAAATGCCGATCGCGCCTTGATCGCCCAAGTTTATCCTCTATTCTCATGAAAGTATTAGTCTTAAATGCAGGTTCTAGCACTCACAAAAGTTGTTTGTATGAGTTAACTCAAGAGACGTTGCTAGAAAAAGCGTCAGATCCCCTCTGGCAAGCTGATATCGATTGGACAAAAAGAGAAAATGGGGGAGTTTTAACCGTAAAAACCCAACGAACAACGGTAGAAACCAACTTGGAATCGAGCGATCGCCCTCAAGGAATTGCACAAATGCTAAATACTTTAGTCGAGGGAGAAACTAAAGTCATCGACGATCTTTCAGAAATTGAGGTTGCTGGACATCGAATCGTACACGGGGGAAAAGAATATTCTCAAGCAACGCTAATTACCCCCGAAGTTAAAGACGCGATCGCACGCCTGATCCCCTTAGCACCTACACACAATCCCGCTCATTTAGAAGGCATTGAAGCGATCGAGCAAGCATTGGGCAATCTTCCTCAAGTCGCTGTTTTCGATACCGCATTTCACAGCCAAATGCCCCTAGAATCAGTCGTTTACCCCATTCCCTACGAATGGTTTGAAAAGGGTATCCGTCGCTATGGCTTTCATGGGATCAGCCATCAATATTGTGCCCGACGAGCCGCACAACTGCTCAGCCAACCCTTAGAATCCCTAAAACTGATTACCTGTCATTTGGGAAATGGTTGTTCTCTAGCAGCCATTAAAAATGCAATCAGTATCGATACGACGATGGGATTTACTCCTTTAGAAGGATTGATGATGGGAAGTCGAAGTGGTTCTATCGATCCAGCGATTCTTATTTACCTAATACGCGAACAAGGTTTCGATGCTGATCGCTTGAACGAAATGCTCAATCAAGCCTCTGGATTAAAGGGAGTGTCGGGAATTTCGTCCGATCTGCGGTTAATAGAAGCCGCAATTGCTCAAGGAAACGATCACGCCCAACTTGCTCTCAATATCTATATTCATCGAATCAAAGCCTCAATTGGCTCAATGCTAGCGTCGCTTGGCGGTTTGGATGCCCTAATTTTTACCGCAGGCGTAGGAGAAAATTCAGCGATTGTCAGGGAAAAAACTGGCGAAGCCTTCGAGTTTCTAGGATTAAAGTTAGATAAAGAAAAGAACGCCACCCATCGAGTAGATGAGAATATAGCAACACCGGATTCAACTGTAAAAGTGTTAGTCATTCATACCGAAGAAGATTGGGCGATCGCTCAGGAATGCTGGGAAATTATGAATCACAAATTATAACTTCTAAAGATCTTCTCGGTGCGCCTGGAGCGTCAGACAAAAAATATTGATGTTAACTAGGAGTAACCCATGGCCAAGAATCTACTCGAACAACTGCGGGAAATGACCATCGTCGTGGCAGATACAGGGGATATCCAAGCGATCGAAACCTTTAAACCCCGCGATGCGACGACCAATCCTTCTCTGATTACTGCCGCCGCGCAAATGCCCCGCTATCAAGGCATTGTCGATGAAACGCTCAAAAAAGCAAGGGAAGAATTAGGAAAAGATGCCCCCGCGTCTGACGTAGCTAACTTAGCTTTCGATCGCCTAGCCATTTCCTTTGGCTTAAAAATTTTGCAGATTATTCCCGGACGGGTTTCCACTGAGGTAGACGCGAGATTATCCTACGATACCCAGGGAACTGTTGCCAAAGCCCACTATCTCATCTCTGAGTACGAAGCGGCCGGCATATCGCGCGATCGCATTTTAATTAAAATTGCCTCCACTTGGGAAGGGATTCGAGCCGCAGAAATCCTGGAAAAAGAAGGAATTCATTGCAATTTAACGCTTTTGTTTGGCATCCATCAAGCGATCGCCTGTGCGGAAGCAGGAGCTACCTTGATCTCTCCCTTTGTCGGACGCATTTTAGACTGGTACAAAAAAGAAACGGGACGCGATCGCTATCCTAGTGCCGAAGATCCTGGCGTGTTATCTGTGACCAAAATTTACAACTACTACAAAAAATTTGGCTATCAAACCGAGGTCATGGGAGCCAGTTTCCGCAACATCGGCGAGATTATCGAGTTAGCCGGTTGCGATCTGCTCACCATTTCTCCCGCCTTACTCGATGAATTGCAGTCCAGCGAAGAAGTATTACCCCGCAAGCTAGATCCCGAACAAGCTGCTAGTGCAAACATCGAAAAAATCCCGATGGATCAGGAAACTTTCGAGAAAATGCACGCCGAAGATCGCATGGCATCAGAAAAACTAGCCGAAGGGATTGCCGGATTTACGAAAGCCTTAGAAGTGCTAGAAAAGCTGTTAGCCGAACGCTTAGCCCGTCTTGAAGGTCAGGGAGCGATTTGCACGACAGCCGCCGATCTCTTCCGCATTTACGATCTAGATGGCGATGGCTATATCACCCGCGAAGAATGGGCAGGAACCGATGCCGTATTCGCTGCTTTAGATCTCGATCGCGACGGCCAGATTACACCAGAAGAAATGATGGCGGGACTGGGTGCTGCCGTTTGTTTAGCCGTGTAAAGTAGATTATCTAGTAAATTGTTAGCTGAAACCCAGATAAAATTTAACGCTTTGTCCGATCCTCTTTTTTGGTTGGAATCGATTCCCCATCTCTGGTTTCCCTTGAGCCTAGTCGTTCTCTACCTGGGAATTGTCGTTGCTTTGGCGGAGGGACTCAATCGTTTAACGGCTACTAATGGGGAATTTACTCGAAAAATCGTTCATATCGGTGCGGGTCATGTTATCTTATTGGCCTGGTGGTTCGATATCCCTGCCTGGATAGGCATTGGGGCTTCGGCGATCGCGAGTTGGATTGCCTTGCTCTCCTACGTCATTCCCTTTCTTCCTAGCATCAACAGCGTCGGGCGGAAAAGTTTAGGAACCTTTTTCTATGCAATTAGCATTGGGATATTAATTGCCTGGTTTTGGTCGAGCAATCAACCCCAATATGCTGCCATAGGGATTTTAGTGATGGCCTGGGGAGACGGGATGGCAGGACTGATCGGTCAGAATTTTGGCAAACATCCCTACGAAGTCTTGGGAATCACCAAAAGTTGGGAAGGTTCGCTCACTATGATGGTCGTCAGTTTCCTCGTCACCAGTTTCATTCTTTTAGCCGTTGACGGCAATATCTGGCAAACTTGGTTAGTCTCCCTAGTAGTCGCCCTAGCAGCAAGTGGTTTGGAGGCTATCTCTAAGCTAGGAGTCGATAATCTTACTGTTCCAGTAGGAAGTGCGGCTGTAGCCTTTGCCTTAAGTCAAGTTTTGACGTAACATTTTTGGCTAATGATAGAAAAAAAAACAAGTGTTTGCGATCGCCTTTAAACAAGAACAATATCTCACCTACATTCTCTGTGACCAAAAAGCGCTATCGCGCCTAGAAATCGTGCCCGAAAGAGGCGGAATCGTCACTCGCTGGCAAATTCAAGGTCAAAATATTCTCTACTTAGATGCAGAACGCTTTGCCAATCCTCAGTTAAGTATACGGGGAGGCATTCCGATTTTGTTCCCAATCTGCGGCAACCTACCCGATAACGTTTATACGCACAAGGAAAAGCAATATACGCTCAAACAACACGGTTTTGCCCGCGATCTCCCTTGGGAAGTCGTCGAACAGGGAACAGAAAATGCAGCTAGTCTGACTCTCGTTTTAAAAAGTAACGAACAAACTCGCATCGTTTATCCTTTTGATTTTCAAGTTGCCTTTACTTACCAACTCCAAGGCAATCGTCTGAGAATTCAGCAGCGTTATACCAACCTTTCAGACGAAATGATGCCCTTTTCCACAGGGTTACATCCCTATTTCCAGACAGGAGATAAAACCCAACTCGAATTCGATATTCCTGCCTCTGAGTACCAAGACCAGCAAACTCAAGAAATTTATCCTTTTACAGGGAATTTTGACTTTAACCAACAAGAAATCGATGTTGCCTTCAAGTCGCTGACTCGTCACATGACCGCCTTGACTGACAATCAACGTCGCCTGAAAATTTCTCTTAGTTACTCCGATCTCTATTCCACCTTAGTATTTTGGACGCTCAAGGGAAAAGACTATGTTTGTCTCGAACCTTGGAGTGCCCCTCGCAATGCCTTAAATACAGGAGAACAACTCACTTACCTAGCGCCTGGAAGCACTTGCGAGGCAGTTGTTGAAATCGCTGTCAGTTATTTTTAAATTTTTACTTGTCTTCAAAAAAAAACTGTGTTAAATTAGTAAATTGTGTGCGGAAAACACAACGGGTCGCTAGCTCAGCGGTAGAGCACTCGGCTTTTAACCGATTGGTCCTGGGTTCGAATCCCAGGCGACCC